>SMWK01000166.1 GCA_004356895.1 Gammaproteobacteria bacterium | reverse complement strand
GTGAAAGTACGTATTGTAGGGCGTGTCTTCCCTCAGGTGCTTGCGGCTCAAGTTGCCATCGTAACGCTCACCAAGGCCATAGATCACACTCGGATCCGTCTGCAGATACATGCCCAGCTGGAGCCTTGTGGCGAACACCTGGCTGATGTGTATGCGATCACTCTCCCGACCCGTCTCCTTCTCAATGAGCGAAGCCACCACCAAAGCTTCATACGCTGATTGATAAGGCAGACCGGCAGACCTCGTTTGCCAGGCCTGTTGCAATTCTTCACGCATCTTTCCGTAAGCACGGCGCAAAATATCTGCATCGCTGTCGCCGCGAACAAATCGATACGTGTCCGGGAAAAATAACCCTTCAGCACGTCCATCAGGTAAGCCGAGGGCGGCCAGTAGCGACGCTTCGTTCACCCCAGCCAGCTCTTGGCGGAGCACATCGTTGTGCGCTAAAGCGTTGACAGCCTGCATCACGGTCCAACCTTCGATGATCTGAACCCTGTAGCTGACAACTCGGCCCTGCACCACCTGCTGGAGCAATCCGGCTGGAGTGACCCCTTTGTCGATGGCGTATTCGCCCGCTTGAGCACGGCGCGCGTGTCCCAACAATCTAGCCGTCCAGGTGAGTATCTGCGGTCTGTCGATGATCCCGTCGGCTTGCAAACGGGTCACAAAACCCGCGAACGCTTCACCTTGGCGCAACTCGACGATGGTGCCTTGCGGGGCTTTGAGCGGGGTGTGCATCCAGCGGTAGGCATATCCAGCCAATCCCCCACCCAACACCAGAAGACAGGTTGTTGCAACGAGGCTGTTTTTGATCCATCGCTTCAAGGTCTAGTGCCAACCGGTGCAACGGCAATTCAGACCTGCTGGAAGATCAGGGTGCCATTGGTTCCCCCGAACCCGAAAGAGTTGCTCAAGCCCACGCGCACTCGAGACTCGCGGGCTGTGTTGGGAACGTAATCCAGATCGCATCCTTCGCCGGGATTGTCCAGATTGATGGTGGGCGGAAGGACCTGATGCTTGATGGCGAGGATGGTAAATATGGCTTCGACAGAACCGGCAGCACCGAGCAGGTGGCCAATCATGGATTTTGACGAGCTGATGGCAACCTTGGTGTCATCGCCAAAAATCTGCTTGATGCCTTTGGTCTCGGATACATCACCAAGCGGCGTGGACGTGCCATGCGCATTGATGTAGTCCACCTCCTCGGTGTTGATTCCCGCATCTGCCAGGGCATTGGCCATAGAAGCTGCGCCACCCACCCCCTCATCAGTGGGGCTCGTGATGTGAAAGGCATCACCACTCATGCCAAAACCCACTACCTCACAGTAAATGTTCGCACCGCGAGCTTTCGCGCGCTCGTACTCCTCGAGCACCAGTACACCCGCACCGTCGCCAAGCACGAAACCGTCTCGGTCGGCGTCCCAGGGGCGGCTTGCGCGCTCTGGGTCATCGTTGCGAACCGACAGTGCCTTCATCGTTCCAAACGCAGCGACGGTAATCGGTGAGGTCGCAAACTCCGCCCCACCAACGATCATTACGTCCGCATCACCATACTGAATCATTCTCGCACCGAAGCCGATATTGTGAGTTCCCGTGGTGCAAGCAGTAACCACGGCGAGATTCGGTCCGGTGAAGCCAAAACGAATCGAAAGATTTCCGGCGATCATGTTGATCACGCTGCCGGGTACAAAAAACGGTGACACGCGGCGTGGGCCGCTTTTCAGCAGGATTGAATGGGTGGTTTCGATCGTGTTGATGCCGCCGATACCGGAGCCGATGGAAATTCCGTAGCGATGAGCATCAACCGGATGTGCACTTAAACCCGCATCCTGAATTGCCTGGATACCGGCAGCCAACCCATATTGTATGAACAGATCCAGTCGCCGGGCTTCTTTACGATCCATGTAAATGGTGGCATCGAAGTCCTTCACCGAGGTGCTGATCTTGACGCTGTAATCTTCGGTATCGAAGTGCTCGATCAGCGCCGCGCCGCTCTTACCCTCCAGGGCATTGCGCCAGGAACTCGCAACATCATTACCAATCGGGGTAAGCATCCCGATACCGGTCACCATAATACGTCGTTTGGTCATAATATCAGCGTCCTACTGCTTGCCCGATCCTGATTTGACACCTCCTCCTCAATAGGCGTTCCCAACCCGGGTTCCCCAACAGGAAGCCTCGACGGGACAAAACTCCATACTCCACATTCCAGATACGCAAAAGCCGCACCACTTTAGTAGATGCGGCTCCGCACTTAAATACAAGGGGTTATCGGGCTATTGGTGAGCCAGGATGTAGGCGATGGCGTCTTTTACTGTGGTGATCTTTTCCGCTTCCTCATCTGGAATCTCTGTCTCAAACTCCTCTTCAAGGGCCATTACCAGTTCTACGGTATCCAGCGAATCTGCGCCTAGATCTTCGACGAAAGATGCCTCGTCTTTGACCTCGTCTTCTTTGACACCGAGCTGTTCACAAATCAGCTTTTTTACTCGTTCGTCGACACTGCTCATGTTAAAGCGATCTCCCGATCAGGTTCCTGGGGTGCAGGGCGAGCGCATTCTATATACCGCGCATATCCAATTCAAGTTAGCCGATTCCCGCCCAAATATTGGTATTCCCGGAAACACAGCAAAATGGTTCAGCTCATATGTAAACCCCCATTTACGCTCAGAGTCACCCCAGTAATGTATGAAGCCTGGTCACTAACAAGAAAGGACACGGCATGTGCGACCTCGAGTGTTGTTCCCATACGCTGCAAGGGAATACGTGCGAGCATCTGTTGAACCTGATCGTCGGTTAATTTAGCCGTCATGTCAGTTTCGATGAACCCTGGTGCGATGGCGTTTACCGTAATGTTGCGAGAAGCAACTTCCTGAGCAAGAGCGCGGGTAAACCCCTCGATACCCGCCTTACTTGCAACGTAGTTGCTTTGCCCCGGGTTGCCCATCTGTGCCACAACCGAGCTGACGTTAACAAGGCGACCCCAACGAGCTTTAATCATTGACCGGAGAGCCGGTTTAACAATTCGATATAAACCGTTGAGATTTGTATCCACCACGGACAACCATTCTTCTTCCTTCATCCGGAGCAATAGATTATCTCGTGTGATACCGGCGTTGTTCACGACAACCAACGGCATATTATGTGTATCCGCCATCCATTCGTATGCGGTTTTGACCGACACATCGTCATCGATCCGCATGACTATCCCGGTCCCGTTTTCACCAAGCAATTCAGAAATAGCAGCCGCGCCAGCGTCTGTGGTTGCCGTGCCTACGACAAAAAATTCGTCAGCTAAGCGCTGCGCAATGGTGCTGCCAATTCCTCGCGAGGCGCCTGTTACCAATGCCGTCTTTTTTTCATTCACCGTCTGACGCCCTATCATTTTTGCCTGCCAGAACATCTTTCGAGAGAGCCTGGTTCAGGCCGTCGAGCGTTCCGAGGTTTACGACGCTTAGCGATCGATCGATTCGTTTAAAGAGTCCAGCCAAAACCTTGCCGGGCCCACATTCGATCATCGAATCGACACCTTCCGCCATCATCGTTTTTACGCAAGTGATCCACTGTACCGGTTCAGCGAGCTGGGCGAGAAGTTTGTTGCGCACGTCTGCTTCATCGACGGCTACCTTCCCGTCGACGTTGTGTACGACCGGAATCGAAGGCATACGAATTTGTACGTCCTTCAGCACGGCAGCAAAGTCATCCTCCGCTGGCTTCATCAACGCACAGTGAAATGGTCCGCTTACATTGAGCAGCACCGCTCGGCGAGCACCCGCGTTCTGACAGTTCTCAACAGCAGCCTGTACCGACTCGGCAGTGCCTGCTATCACGATCTGTCCCGGTGCATTGAAGTTTGCAGGAGACACGATACCGGGAACTTCAGCGCAGCATGATATGACGTCGGCCTCATCCAGACCGAGTATCGCTGCCATCGCCCCTTCACCCTGAGGTACTGCTTCACGCATGAACTTGCCTCGCTGGTGGACCAGGCGTACCGCATCGGTGAATTCAATCGCACCTGCACAGACAAGCGCTGAATATTCTCCGAGGCTGTGGCCAGCCATGAATGCCGGGGCCCGACCACCCTGGGACTGCCAGAGCACCCATAATGCCACGCCTGCTGTGAGCAAGGCTGGTTGCGTCACCTCGGTGCGCGCAAGTAGCTCCTCAGGTCCCTCGCAGACGATCTGCCACAAACCTACGTCGATTGTTTTCCCGGCCTGTTCGAAATGCTCACGCACCAACGGAAACTCCGCGGCAATGTCAGCGAGCATACCGACGCTTTGCGAACCCTGTCCCGGAAACACGATTCCCAAACTCATGAAGACTCCCCTTGAAACAGAACAGCGAGCCGTTCTGGTATGCTGTTTTGGATCTCCAGCACAGCTTCCCTCAGCGCGCTCTGAAATCCAATCGTATCCGCACCGCCGTGACTCTTAACCACCACACCATTGAGCCCGACAAAGCTTGCCCCGTTATATCGTTGCGGATTGAACTCGTCGCGTAATTCCTGCAAGGTCTTGCGTACGAGCCCCATCGTTAACCTGCGGATACCACGCATACTGCTTAATTTACGCTCGAGCAGGTGCCCCGCCATGTGCGCCGCACCTTCCATGGACTTAAGCGCAATATTCCCGGAAAAACCGTCACACACCACAACGTCCGCGTAGTTGAGGAACAATCGATCAGCTTCGATGAAGCCCACATATTCGAGTTCCGGATCGCCTGCCAGAGACTCCGCCGCTCGTTGCAAAATTTCCGGTCCTTTACGTCGTTCCGTACCGATGTTCAGTAGCGCTACTCGGGGTCGCGCCCCACCACCGAGGCTACATGCCACTAGCGCCCCTATTTGCGCGAACTGGAGCAATTGCTCCGCACTACAGTCTAGGTTCGCACCTAGATCGAGCATCCAGAAGTTGTCGGATACACCTTCAATCTGTTTGAGGATCGCAGGTCTTTCAATACCAGGGATCATGTGCAACTGCTGCCGAGCCAGCGCCATGAGTGCACCGGTGTCACCACCGCTGACAACGCCATCAACGTGCCCCTCCGCGTGTAACCGCAGAGCCTGGCGCATCGAGGAATCCGGTTTATGACGCAATACGTCCGCCAAGGTATCTGCCGGGGTCACCACCTCCCCCGCATGTTGAACGTCAATACTGTCGTTATCGATAGTTAGCGCCGCCTGAATCTCCGGGGCGTCACCAACAAGGGTCAGATCTGCGAGAGACGCAAATCTGACAGCAGCTGCTACGGTCGTCGCAACGCCGCCATCACCACCCATAGCGTCGATCGCTATGCGAGGTCGTCTAGTCTTCCGGTTCAATTACCTTTTTGCCCCGGTAGAATCCGTCCGCCGTAACATGATGCCGGCGGTGGGTTTCACCCGTGGTGGGGTCTATGGACAACGTGGGTTTACTCAGTGCATCGTGGGAACGTCGACTGCCCCGCCGTGCCCTGGTTCCCTTACTCTTTTGAACGGCCATTTCGCCTCCAAACTACAATTCTCGATTCTGTGTTGTTAGATCCGCCAGGATGCTGAAGGGATTGGCTTCGTTATCCTGCTCGGAATCTCGCTGGTCACTGTGCGCCGGGTAGTTGAACCCTGGCGTCAGCTCACAAGGATCATTTTCGCATAGACGTTCTGGCAGACCGAGGATCAACTCATCCTCGATGATTTCAGCTACGCTAACTTCCGTCCCATCAGTGACCAGAACCTCCTGATGAGCCCCCAACGCTGTTGCCAGCTGCTCGTCCGCAACCAGGCACGCCGCGATCTGCACGCGTATGGTTCGTCTCAGCGTTGCCGAACATCGATGACAAACCATACCGGCTTCAACCTCAGCATAGCCGGTTACTTGTGGGTGGCCGTTATCATCGAAAGCGAACGCCAACTCAACTTCGGCTGCGCCTGCTAAGTCGACCAGTTGCGAAAAGCGAGGTAATTCAGACCCGTCCAGCCGGCGGGTCACCCGCGCTTGCTGCTTCGCTAGATCCACGTAGGACAAGCGCTCATGCTCGCGGGTATTCATAGCGGGCGCATCATAGGTATCCGTCTGTGACCTGTAAAGTACCCGCCCGGGGAAATCAATTGCTGCAGCTACGGTAAGCATCGATTGTTCCTATGCTTTTTACGATACGATCACAACCGTGACCATCCTCATACTTGCCTCGTCATCACAATATCGCAGCCGGCTGCTGGAGAAGCTCGGCTTACCGTTTCAGCGGGTAACCCCGGCAGTTGATGAGTCACCCGAGACCGGCGAGACACCCGTGCAACTCGTTGAACGTTTAGCCCAACTCAAAGCTCAGGCGGTAACAGCGTCACACCCCAATGCCGTGATTATCGGTTCAGACCAGGTAGCAGTGTGCGCAGCGAACGTGCTCGGCAAACCACTGAGCGAACCCCGGGCACGGGCCCAGCTTGCGCAACTTTCCGGTCAGCGGGTAACCTTTCTGACGAGCCTGTGTGTCCTCAACAGCGCAAGTGGTAACCAGCAGCTCGAAGTGGTGAGCACACCAGTGGAGTTCCGCGAACTAAGCGAAATCGAGATTGCCAACTATGTCGCGCGCGAACAACCCCTGGATTGCGCCGGAGCCTTCAAGTCCGAGGGTCTCGGCATCGCGCTATTCAAAACCATCGGCGGCAGCGACCCCAACGCGTTGGTCGGGTTGCCGCTCATTTCTCTGTGCAGGATGTTACGGGTTGAAGGAATCGAGGTGCTGGGCTAAGTAGTTTTGGTTGATCCGTTAGGGGTTGTTGGCTGATCCATGGAAATCGAGGGCGTGGTAGGGAGGGTGTTTTTCTTAAGACGCCAGTAAGACTCGTCCCTGAGGGATGGCGAGAGCAAGCCCTCAGGGACGAGTCTTACCGGCGTCTCTGAACAACACCTCCCGCCTCGCTCCTCGTTGAATACACTTCTTTAAAACGCCCGAACAAAGCGAAGATCAAGAGCGATGAGCACCGAACGAGTCCCATGCGGATTGGAAGTCTATGGGAATCGGGCATTCGAAGCGCAATGTGGTATTACGAAACGGCAATATGATTTGTTCGGCGTGCAGGCAAAGTCGGCGGATCTTGAGCTGTTCCGCCAGCTTGCGGTTTTCAGGTAGTCCGTATTTGTCATCTCCAACCACACCGTGGCCAGAGGCAAAGGTATGTACTCGGATCTGATGAGTGCGCCCGGTGAAAAGGTGCGCGTTGATCCAGGTAGCCTGCTCCCGCTGAGCGACGACCTGCACATCGGTGCGGCTCGGTTTTCCTGCCGCGGCAACCCTTACCCTGCGTTCACCCGAGGCGACTACATAACGATGCAAGGGCAGGCGTATGGTGCGCAATCGTTTCGGCCACGTCCCGAAAACCAGCACCGCATAGCGCTTACGCACGGTTCGATCTCGTAAAGCCTGGTGCAGTTCGAGCAGCACCTCACGAGATTTCGCAACCATCAAGCAACCTGAGGTATCCCGGTCCAACCGGTGAACCAACTCTAAACGTTCGGTTGGTCGCAGCCGGCGCAGGGCTTCGATGACGCCAAAACTTATCCCACTGCCCCCGTGCACCGCCATACCCGCGGGCTTATCGAGAACTATGAGCGCATCGTCTTCAAAAGTGATGGCGCGCTCTACCCGACTGAGCGCAGCGTCGGGCAAATTACCGGCGCCAGGAGAGACCGGGGTGACGAACACAGGTGGAATACGCACAACGTCCCCAACCCGGAGTCGGTAGGTCGGCTTGACCCTGCCCCCGTTGACCCTTACTTCACCACGCCGGAGCATCCGGTACACGCGGCTCCGGGGCACTTTCTTGAGTTCCCGTTTGAGGAAATTGTCAATCCTCTGTCCCGCATCGGCCTGAATGTCGACATGCCTGACCGGAATGCGGGTTGGGGGTGTGCTGAGGGTCATTTAGCGGTTTCTGCTGTGTTTATTTTCTTTAACAGTTTGAAGCACTTAGCAATGACTGTTAAGCTCCACGCGCCCAATTCGGGGCAGCATCCACAATTCGGGCCAATTGCCCGGGATGCACGTTGGCGGTTGCGGTTTTACCTCCTGTTTTTTAAGAGAATTCACCGCGCCGCTACAACGATTGAATTTGTTAGCGAGTTAAGCCAACGGCAACGCTAATTGCAATGGGATCTCACCGGATCGGCATTTCCGATTCGTAGCGTCACTAACACAAAGAGTGCGCGCGACAGCCAAGAGCCTGACGGTAACCGGGCTGATGAGAGAAAAGCCAGATGTTCTTAGACATCTGGCAATAGACGTAAACGAACACGATTGGCGACGAATTGCTGCGACGCCAACGCCCGCACAAGACGGGCAATACCATCCGGTCGTGAAGATAACGAGCGGACAACTGGAAACGATGAGCAACGCAAGCACCACCAAGGTGATTGTCCGAGCGGCATGCCCGATGGGTTAGACCGCGGTTCGTTCTTGCTTGCACATCATCGGGTTGCAACCGTGTTTCGAGTGCTCTATCCCGCAATGCGTCCCCAAACCGCTTAACGAGCGCCATACGGCGCTTTAGAAGGGATACGCAAGTATGAAACGCATGCTCATCAACGCAACGCAACCAGAAGAGGTTCGCGTTGCACTCGTCGACGGTCAAAAAATGTATGACCTCGATATCGAAAGTCGTGGTAGAGAACAGAAAAAAGCCAGTATTTACAAAGCCAGAATCACTCGTGTCGAACCAAGTCTCGAAGCTGCATTCGTCGACTTCGGGGCGGACCGACACGGTTTCCTCCCGCTGAAAGACATCTCTCGCCAGTATTTCAAAAAGAAGCCTGGCGACGGCGGCAAGCTGTTGATCAGCGAACTGGTGGAGGAAAAGCAGGAAATCCTCGTCCAGGTCGATAAGGAAGAGCGGGGTACGAAAGGGGCAGCCCTCACCACTTTCATCAGTCTGGCTGGACGCTACCTGGTACTGATGCCCAACAATCCCCGGGCCGGAGGTATTTCACGGCGCATCGAAGGCGCGGAACGAGACGAATTGCGCGAAGCCCTGAGCCATCTCGACATTCCCCAGGGAATGGGCGTGATCGTCCGTACGGCTGGCGTGGGTCGGAGTGCTGAAGAGTTGCAGTGGGATCTCGAATACCTCGTTCAGCTTTGGGAAGCCGTAAGCAAGGCCGAGGGGGAGGAGAAGGCTCCGAAGCTCCTGTATCAAGAAAACAACGTCATCTTGCGGGCGATTCGCGACAACCTGCGTAAAGACATCGGTGAGGTGCTCATCGACGGCAAAGAAGCGTACACGGAGGCTAAAGAATTCATAGACCAGGTGATGCCCAGCTACCACGACCGTGTGAAGTTTTACGAAGATCCAATACCCCTGTTTATCCGTTACCAGATCGAAAGCCAGATAGAGACGGCGTTTCAACATCTGGTGAAGCTGCCTTCGGGTGGTAGCCTGGTCATCGACCCCACCGAAGCGTTGGTGTCTATCGATATCAACTCGGCACGCGCGACGAAAGGAGCCGATATCGAAGAAACGGCTCTGAACACCAACCTGGAAGCTGCCGAGGAAATATGCCGTCAGCTACGCCTACGCGACATGGGTGGCTTGATCGTAATCGATTTCATCGACATGACGTCGGTCAAGAACCAGCGCGCCGTCGAAACCAAGATGCGCGATTCCCTGGAAGCCGACCGTGCACGGGTGCAGGTCGGTCGAATATCCCGCTTTGGCCTTATGGAGATGTCTCGTCAGCGGTTGCGTCCATCTCTCGAAGAACTGACCACGGAACTCTGTCCACGCTGTACCGGCCAGGGGCGAATCCGGGACGTAAAATCCCTTGCATTGGCGATTCTCAGGATCATGGAGGAAGAATCGCTGAAAGAACGAAGTTCCATGGTACGTGCGCTGGTGCCGTTGAACATCGCCTCATACCTGCTCAACGAGAAACGTCAAGACGTCATCGACATCGAACGGCGCACGAGTACTCATATCGTGATCGTGCCCAATGTGAATATGGAAACGCCACAATACGAAGTACAGCGCATCCGGGATGACCACGTAGTTCAAGAAGGCGGCGTGCCGAGCTACGAACTGACCGACATCGCGAGTATTCTGCCAGAACCAGCCGTGCGCGATGCTCCATCAGCCAAGACAGAAGAGGCTGTGGTGAAGAGCATCCAACAGAAACAAGCCCCCACCAGGGTGACTCCTCAGGCGCAAAAAAGTCCCAAACCGGGGTTTTTCAAACGTCTGCTAGCTACGCTATTCTCGGAAGGCCAGACGACAACTCCTGCCGAAAAGCCAGCTGCCAGACAACAGCATCCTGAGAAGAAAACCCGTGAACAGAGCCGGAATAGAACATCTGCCAACCGTGGGGAACGCAGGGACGACGGCCGATCGCGTAAACCTCGCAGCAGTCAACGCCGTAACGAGTCGAATGATAGTCAGCCTCGCAAAGCCGAACGCAAGCCCCGTCCGGAACACGTTGCTCGGGACGATGATGGTAAAACCCGCAACGAGCGCTCCGCAACACGGGAAAACAAAGGCGATAACCGCAAAGAGAATGAGACAACTGCAAACAACCGCCAGAAACCACGAGGCAACAGACCGACGGCCGCCGAGAGAAAACCTTCGGAGGAGAAGCTGGCAGCCAGCAGACGCAAACCGAAACGGGATCGATCCCAGCTCGCTGACGAATCAACGCAGAAACCTGCAGGGCCACCGCAAGCCGCTGAACCGGTTGTGCCTGTTCGTCCTGTCGGCGAGACGACTTCCGCGACCGAGCAGGAATCATCCGGCCCGAAAACACAGATTGATTCGACCACGCCGGTAGCAACTCAGGCGAGCCAGGCAGAAAACCGCAGCGATTCCGCCGAAGTAGCCAAGGAAAACAGTCCTCGACAGCGTGCGCTGAACGATCCACGTAACCGGTCCACAGAGCAAACAACTGCTGTCGAGATAACTTCCACAGGACCAGACACGGCAACCGAATACGAAGAAGTTGCATCTGAACCTGTCGTGACTACTTCGCAACCAACTCTGCCCACCGCGGAAGCCAAGCCCGTGCCTGACGAACCGAAAACCGCAATTCAAGAGGACGTCACCGGCAACGTCGAAGGCACAAGTCCCGCTTCATCCGATCCAGAATCACCCATTCAACCGGAATCGGTTGACCCCGATACGTCACAAGAGACCACCCCCGTCGTCTCTCAGCAACGTCCCCCACGAGCCTTTAACGATCCCCGGGAAGTACGTCGCAAGCAGCGGGAAGCGGAGCTTAGAGCAGAAGGCGTGTTGCCAAAAAACCGGGAATAACAGCGCTTCAGCGATAGGTGAGGGACAGTCCGATTTCAGTGAGCAAACTGGCTGATCGGACTGTTCCGATACGGAACTATGACTCGCCTAATACGCGCGGTTCTATTTGCAGAGAAACTTCGAATCGGTCGAGTACCGCCTGCTGCACTTCTTCGGCAAGTGTGAGGAAATCTTCCCCTGTTGCCATTCCCAGATTAACGAAAACCAATGGTTGACGCTGCCAGACACCAACCGGCCCGCGCTGTGCCCCCTTGAATCCACAACGGTCAATCAACTGCGCAGCCGACAACTTCACAATACGTTTACCCGCAGGACGAACATGCAAGTCCGGCTCACGACACCGCAGCTCGCGAGCAAATACCTCGTCAACCAGCGGATTTTTAAAGAAGCTGCCAACATTACCGCAACTTGCGGGATCGGGTAGCTTACGCCGGCGAACGCGGACTACTGCTTCTGCAACCTGCGTCGGAGTCGCCCGGGTATGTCCGAGATGAGCCAACTCTCGCTGAATATCAGGATAGCTGAGCACGGGGTGCGCTTGCAGCGAGAGTGACAAAGTGACGTCGAGTATTATGTAGCGGTCTACTTCACTCGAAGTTTCTTGCGAATTCTCGTCTTCCTTAAAGAGGCTGTCTCGATAACCAAATCGACAACCGGCGCGATCGAATTCGCGCACGGATGCGTCACGCCGATCCATAGCGCGCAGAGAAACGAACCGCTCGGCGAGTTCGACACCGTAAGCGCCAATATTCTGTATGGGTGCGGCGCCTACCGTTCCAGGAATGAGCGCGAGGTTCTCAAGACCATACCAACCACGCCCCAGGGAATACCGCACTAGATGATGCCAGACTTCACCGGCTGCGGCGGTCAGGCGAATTTCTTCTGATTTACCCGGGCGCGCGCTCAAGCCTTTCAGCGCCAGCACGATAACAAGCCCACGCAAGCGTTTGTGCAGCACGACGTTCGTACCACCACCTAACACAGTTAACGGGACACCCGTTGCAGACGCTCGAACAACCAATTCTCTTAGTTCATCTTCGCTGGTGACCACATGAAGCTCATCGGCTGTACAAGAGACCCCCAGACTGTTGTAGTTAATAAGCTCTCCAGTCATGCGCCTATCACATGCCGGAACGTCAGGTTGATACGCTCGCCTAGCTTGCGTTTTGTTTTTGGCAAAGCGTGGGTGATCTTGCGGTCGAGCAAGAGTAACGAGCCATGTTCGAGATCGATCCGCTGCGTCCTGGCGTTGCGCCCTTCGCGAATGTGGAATCGACGGGTCGCCCCGAGGCTCAACGACGCCACAGGTCCACTCAACTCAGGTTCGTCATCGGTGTGCCAACCCATCGAATCAGTTCCGTCACGGTAGCGGTTCAGCAGCACAAAGTTACTTCTCAGAGAAAACGTAGTCTTCACCCCGTCACAGAGCTCAGCAAGAACTTGCGGCCAGCCTGTGGTCCTGTGCGTGATACCGGAGTAGCTATAACTCAAACCTGGGTCGCCATACCAAGCTACCAAACGTGGAGCTTTGACAATTCGTCCGAACATCTGATGTTTTTCCTGGTGCCACAGGACTTTTTCTTCCAACCATGCAAGAAGTTCATCCGCATTAGATTGATCTAGATATTCAGGAATATAGCGATACATATGGCTGGGCTTTACAGCGGGTCTGGGTCGGGCTACGGCCGAGATGGTAATCAACAACGGCGGCAAAGTCGCTATCTGCGGATGTCTGCAAGTTTGGGGTCAGCAGAAAGTTACCCTGACCCCAAAGCACGCCGCGCATGATCCAGATCCTCGGGCGTGTCCACGCCGCCGGGAACGGACTCCGATGCCTCATCCACGTGGATCGCTATGCCATGCTCGAGCATGCGCAGTTGTTCCAAAGCCTCAACGCTCTCCAGCCTGCCAACGGATAACTCGACGAAACGACGCAAAGCGGCGATCCGAAAGCCGTAGATCCCAATATGTCGCCACCACTGCGCCTGGGCCGGTAGCACTGCAGACTCCGGTTCCGAAGTGGAAAAGTGTCCACGCGCAAAAGGAATCGGCGCCCGCGAAAAGTACAACGCCATGCCGTCAGAACCGAATACCACCTTCACCACATTAGGATCGAAGACGGAGTGTTTATCGTGAATCGGTTCGCATAACGTCGCAACATCGAGCGCTGGGTGGGATTCCAGAATCCCTGCTACCTGGCGAATAACCGCCGGAGGAATGAGTGGTTCGTCGCCCTGCACATTGATGACGATTGCATCGTCCGGCCATCCACGCGTCTCGACAACTTCCATGACTCGATCCGATCCAGAGGGATGATTCGGGTCGGTGAGCATCACCTCGAGACCGGCTTCGGCAACCACCTCAACGACCCGCTCATCGTCCGTGGCGACGATCACATCCAGCGGCTTTGCGCGATGCGCCTGCTGTGCGGTGCGCACGATCATCGGTGTGCCGCAGATGTCCGCCAGGGGTTTGCCCGGCAGACGGACCGATTGATAACGCGCCGGTATCACCACATGGCACTGTACGCCCATCAGCGCCCAATACCATGTTTGCGCATCAGCGCTGCAAGCCGTTCACTGCTGCCGGTTGGGAGTTCGACCTCTATCTCCAGATACCAGCAATTATCCGGAATCTCCGCGAGCCTGCTTATCTTGATCGCGTCCTTCTCGGTGCAGACCACGGGCCACTTGTTATCGAAAACGAGTTCAGAACCATCGAAACGATGGTGATCGTCATAGCCGTGTAATAGCGGGACGAGGCTCAACTCGCGCAACGTTTGTGCAAAACGTGCCGGGTTACCGACTCCGGCGATGGCATGGACATCGTGATAACGGAGAACAAATTCCTCGCAAGACAAGCGTTCGCTGCCGTCTGTGTACGGCACGCCCTTTCGGCTTGACACAATTTTGACAAATGCCGTCGGCACTACGCGCATGATCGATTCATCTTCCGTGAGGCCAGTGGCGCGACCGTTGCTGATAACCCAATCGACTTCCGTCAGCCTTGACACCGGTTCCCGCAGTGGGCCGGCCGGCAGGTGTCGGCCGTTGCCGATACCGCGATGGCCGTCGAGCACCACAATTTCCAAATCGCGTGCGAGCGCGTAGTGCTGCAATCCGTCATCGGAAACGACGATATCGGGGCTGTGATGTTCAAGTAGAAAACGCGTCGCCGCTACTCGATTTTTGCAGATCACTACCGGGCAGCCGGTACGCGCCGCGAGCATCGGCGCCTCATCACCGACGACTTCCGGATCGTCATCTGGAAGTACTTGCATCGGCGAGCGGTTACCGTCTCCACCGTGACCCCTGGAAACGATCCCGGGGCTATACCCTTGGCTTTCAAGCCAATTCACCAACCAGATGACAAACGGAGTTTTCCCGGTTCCACCAGCCGTAATGTTACCTACCACTAACACGGGAACGCCGGCGCGCCAGGGGCTCTTCTTACCCGTCATGTAGGCCCATCGTCTACGTGCCGCAACACGCGCGAATATCCATGAGAACGGAGTGAGCAAACGTGTCCAGGCCGCGCCGGAATACCAGGCTTTCGTCAATGGTCCAAAGGTACGTTCGACGTAACGTACCGGCGTCTTCGCGACGGGGATTCGTGCCGCAAAAGGCACTTCCCCCGCTGGACTCTCCTCTGCAAATTGTGCGTTGTATAACGACGCGTACGAACCCTGTTTGTCGAGTAACTCCTGATGTCGACCTGATTCGACAATGCGTCCGTTCTCCATCACCAGAATAACGTCCGCATTCTCAATGGTTGACAAACGGTGTGCGATCACCAGCGTAGTGCGGTTGCGCATCACCTCTTCCAGCGCCGCTTGAATATGGCGTTCGGATTCGGTATCCAACGCAGAAGTTGCCTCATCAAGAATGAGAATGGGGGCATCCTTGAGCAGCGCACGGGCAATGGCAATGCGTTGTCGCTGGCCGCCAGACAAAAGCACTCCGTCGTCCCCAACCATGGTCTCCAAGCCGGCGGGTAACGCGTCGATGAAAGCATCCGCATGAGCCCTTTCTATCGCCTGGCGAACCTCCTTGGCACTCGCGTCTACCAAGCCCCCGTACGCAATGTTGTTGCCAAGCGTGTCGTTGAACAGCGTAACTTGCTGGGTGACCACGGCGATTTGTTTGCGCAAGGCTTGCAACCGGTAACTGGAAACCGGGATACCGTCGAGCAGAATTTCACCAGCGTCCGGATCGTAGAACCTCGCAATCATGCTCGCGAGCGTCGATTTTCCACTACCGGATTTACCGACCAGGGCAACTGTCTGGCCAGGCTCAATCGTCAGATTCAGCTTCTTCAACACCGCACCCGATCCTTGCCGATAGGTGAAGCAGACATTCTTGAATTCGATGCGCCCCGCGAGACGTTCCACATCCACCGTACCGTCATCGATTTCCGCGGACTGATCCATCTGGCCGAAAATGTCTTCCGCGGCCGCCAATCCTCGCTGCAGGCGCGCATTTACATTCGAGAGTTTCTGGATGGGGCGGATCAACATGGCAGATAGACCAAGGAAGGTGAGGATTTCGCTCGGATCCAGTTCCCCTGCAATCTGCGGCAGCAACGAAATGAGCAATGCGATAGTCGCCACCACGAAGATGAGAATGATCTGAGTGCTGGCAACCTTGGTGGCCACCATCTTCAGGTTCTGGCGACGATTGACCTGGCTCGCCTTGTGGAAGCGCCCGCTCTCGTATCCCTCGCCGCCGAATATGCGCACCACTCGATAACCGGACACCGTCTCGGACGCCACATGCGTAACATCGCCCATGGATAATTGAATGCGTGTGCTGATACGCCTAAACCGACGACTGGTGTAAACCACTACGAGCGCCACGACGGGCGCAATAGCGGCAAACAAAAGCGTCAGCTGCCAGCTGATCCACAACATCCAGCCCAGAAAAATAATGACTTTGGCGCCATCTTGAATAATGGACTTGAGTGCATCGGTGCCCGTATCGCGCAATTGCGCGACGTTGTAGGTAATGCGGGACACCAGGTGACCTTGAGAGCTGGCATCGAAGTAGGCACTCGGCATCATCAACAATTGATCGAATAGCTGCGTGCGCACGTTGTGTACGACGCTGAACGAGATCTTGCTCAGCAACATCTCGCCGACGATTTCGCCTACCGCACGGGCAAAGGCCAGTGCGAGCAGCAGCAGCGGAATAAGCCCCACTGCATCACTAGGCTCTTCACCCCATGCTTCGATAAAATCGGCGAAGATCGAGACAAAATAGGCTTCAGCACCGCCACCAAGGGTGAAGCCCAGGATTGAGAGCACGAACAACACCCAGTAGGGGCGGATGTAACCGAGCAGGCGGCGATAGGTGGACCAGCCACCCGTTGCCTTGGCTTTTACCTCAACCGGTGGATCCGACGTCAGTGCTGAGTTCCCATCTGTTGCGTCGTCCCTGTTCAGGCGTGGCACGCTGCTAGCCACGATCTATTACCAAAACTGCCCAGAAATCAGTCATGCCGAGGCCCAGTGCAGCTCGCCTAAGCATAATTAAGCGACTGATTTTTAACATAAAAGCATCGCGGCTCAAAAACACCCCTAAGCGGCTCAATCTTCGTCTGCAGGTTGTTGCGTGGTGATGCTGATATGCGTCAACCCTACCCTGCCCGCGGCATCCATGGCCCGCACAACCGCCTGGTAGGCCACGTTAGCATCCGCGGTAATGATAAGACGGTCACTCAAGCCTACTTCCGCGAGCGTCTTCTCGAGCGCTCGTACTAACGTACGCATCTCCTTGTTGACCAGCAACCTGTCGTTGACCGCATATTCTCCGTGTCGGTCGACCGTCAACTCGATCGTGTCTTTCTCAATCTCAAGCAATTCGCCACTAGATTCAGGAAGGTCGATCTTGAGCTGCGTTTCGCGAATGAATGTGGTGGATACCATGAAAAAGATGAGTAGCAGGAATACGACATCGATGAGCGGCGTCATTTCTACGGTCGCTTCTTCCACTCCACGTCTAGCGATTTTCATAGGCGCGGATCTTCCGAATCTCCGCCGTGCATGATGTCGACAAGTTTGCTCGCTTCCTGCTCCATGTTGATGACCAACTCATCCACCCGACGCATGAAAAAGCGGTGAAAAATCAGTGCAGGAATTGCGACAGAAAGTCCGGCAGCCGTGGTGATCAAGGCCTGAGAAATACCGCCTGCAAGCACATTGGCATTTCCCGCTCCTTCCAACATCAGCGCGGTGAACACCTTGATCATACCGACAACCGTGCCCAACAGGCCCAGCAGCGGTGAAACCGAGGCAATGATGCCGAGAGAAGTCAAATATCGCTCCAGGCTATGGCTGACCTGACCAGCCGCCTCCTCCATGGCCTCCTTCATGATATCTCGACCGCGTTTTGCGTTGCTGATGCCCGCTGCAAACACCTGTCCCAAGGGGCTGGCAGCGCGTAGCTCGCGCAGCCGTTGAGAATCTACGTCGTCTGTTTTTATTGCACCCCATACCTGAGCCAAAAGGTTTTTTGGGGTGATGCGCGATCTTTGCAGTGTCCATAAACGTTCCACGCTGATCGCCGCGGCAACGATGCTGCAAAGGAGGATCGGCACCATCAACCAACCACCCGATTGAACGATTTCTAACACTTCATACTCCTCGCGAAATTTCTCGCGCGCTCACCAGGAACATCCCCTGGCCGCGATTGGCCAGAAACTGTGCACCAGCCCATCGTTGCAAACCCAATACACATCATGCAGGTTAACCGTTGGATCGCAGTGCGGCGTGATGAATTGCTGTATACCACCGAGCACCGGTTCCTGCGTACCCTCCTTGAGAATAACAATTCCATGTTCGTCACCACCAAAACGAAACTTGCTCCCGGCGATAGTCATTGGCTCGGGGTTCACTGTATCGGAAGCGAACGCCTTGTAGCCGCCATCAACCGTAATCGCACCTGTAACGGGCTGGCTGATCGCAGTGGTGACAACCGAAAGTGATACCTCAAAATCGTCGAACAAGTCGCCTTCCTCACCACCGATCAGACGGTACTCTTGATCCATGAATATGTAACTTCCTGTCTGCAAATCGGTTATTTCGGCGACACCACAATCAATGTTGTAGGTTCCTGTACCGGCACCAGTGACGATTTCAGGCGCCAACCCCCGACTACCTAACATCTCACAAATTTCACCGATGCGTTGCCATAACTCGAGCGACTTCTCGCGACGCTTGGCGAATCCTGCTACGTGCATCAGGTGACCGGCATAGTGTTGAATACCGCAATATCGGAGGTTCCGTGAATTTGCACACTGCTCCGCAAGTTTGATAATTTGCTTCTCGTCTCGGGTCCCGGTCCGCCCCATGGAAACGTCGACATCCACAATCACCCCGAGGCACGACCCTTCCGGCACGTGACGCAGCAGCAATTCCAGTCCTTGATCGCTGTCTACGACCACAGTTAACTGATCTGTCCTTCGGCACAGTTCACCAACAATCTCCGCCTTGCCTTCCGACAGTATCGCGGAGGTGATCAACACCGTATCGACTCCGCTGTTTACGAGTACGACCGCCTCAGATACTTTCGCCGCACAAACACCAACTGCGCCAAGGGAAAGCTGGCGTTGCGCAATCACCGGGCACTTGTGGGTTTTCGCGTGTGGGCGTAACCCTTTGCCTTTTTCAGCAAGGAACTCCGCCATTCGTTTTAGGTTGCGGTCCAGTGCCGCCTCATCGATCAGCAACGCAGGCGTCGGCAGCTCGGCGATGGGAACAGGTTCTGCCAGCTCCACAGGTTGCCAGTCACGCTCGGTGAGCCGCTTGACGGCTTGGCTGTATGGCATCGGTGCTTGTGTCCTACTCAATCGATTGTTGTTTACAGGGATTGCGGGAAAGTGCCAGTGCGAGCTTAAATCTTCACTTCCACCGCAAATCCGCGGAGCAATTTTAGGCATATTGGCAAGGGACGCAACGATGAACTGGTGTGGAGCGATACTTACCGCTCTCAGGGGGTGGACAGGAGACTTGTCAACAATTCATGAGAATCGTCGTTCAACAAGCGCCTAATCGTCTTTTAAGTATTTCTGCTCGTAGCAAAAATTCGTTGCTGCCACGTACCCGGCAACCGAACCGCAATCGAAGCGTCGACCCTTGAACTTATAGGCAATCACGCATCCTGATTTGGATTGCTGCAACAAGGCGTCTGTGATCTGCACCTCTCCGTTTTTGCCCGGTTCTGTTTGCTCCAGAATCTCAAAAATATCAGGCGTCAACACATAACGCCCGATAATTGCCAGATTAGAGGGTGCATCTTGCGGGGCAGGCTTCTCTACCATGTCGGTAACTCGAAAAATGTTGTCACTAATGGCTTCCCCGACAATCACTCCGTAGTTATGAGTCTGGTCTCTCGGCACCTCTTCAATGGCAATCACGCTACAGCGAAACTGATTGAACAGTCTCACCATCTGTCCCAACACACCTTCCCCCTCCCCGAAACAAAGATCATCGGCAAGTACAACGCCGAAAGGCTCATCACCGATCACCGTCCGCCCGGTCAGGATTGCATGCCCGAGGCCCTTCATCTCAATTTGTCTGGTATAAGAAAACGTACACCGCTCGATCAGTTCACGAATGCCTTCAAGCGCCTTCTCTTTACCGGTGCCGGCAATCTGGTGTTCGAGCTCATAACTGACATCAAAGTGATCTTCTATCGCGCGTTTGCCTCGGCCTGTTACGAAGCCGATATTGGTCAACCCTGCCGCCAGCGCCTCCTCGACACCATATTGCACCAGGGGTTTGTTGAGTATTGGCAAAATTTCCTTGGGCATTGCCTTGGTCGCCGGCAGGAACCGCGTGCCGTATCCGGCTACGGGAAACAGGCATTTCGTAATCATGGAGTACTGCTCTCACTCAACGGAGCCGTGATGATAAGTTGGCCTTCACCGCACTCCCAGTAAAGGTTTCACAAATTGAACAATATCTCAGGGCCGGTGAACAACCTCAGCTGTGGGCTCCTCGGCTGCTTCTTGTAACAAAGCAATGAGGTGGCGGCAAATAGCCTGCCCGGTCCGAGTCTGTTCTGCGGAGTGGTCTGGGAGCCTGCGCACGACTCTGGAGAGGCGGCGGGCCGCGCTGAGATGGGGGTTTAGCGAACGATCGCGAACGGTACGTTTACAGTCGCGTGGCGGTTCGAGTTCCCTGAATAACGGCAGTGATTCGGAAATGTTGTGCATGTCTGGCGCTCTTTATCCGAACTTCTTGTTCGAGCTCTTTGTTCGAGCTCCCTACGCTATCCGAGCCCTCGATCCTATGGCTCAGCTGCAAATTAAGGCTGCTGAATCCAACCAGAATTTTAATTGATACTGTATATATATACAATAGTTTTCAAGCGCGCTTTTTGAACACGAAACGCCCATCGAGCACGTCTACTTCTATGACATCGCCGCCGGAAAACTCGCCTGACAACAGCCTGCTTGCCAACGGATTCTCGATGCGTTTACGAATTGCCCGCTTTAACGGCCGTGCACCATAGACGGGGTCGTATCCTTCCTCGACAAGGTCCTTGACCGCCCGATCGGTCAACTCAATGCCAAGCTCCTGATCCTTGAGGCGCTCACGTAGTATTGCTAACTGAATCTCGGCGATTTGGTGCACATCATCTTTGGACAACGGATGAAACACCACGATATCGTCCACTCGATTAATGAACTCAGGTCTGAAGTGCTGCCCGACTACACCCATAACCGTGTCCTTGATCGCTTGAATATCACCTGCTTCAGTTAGTGCTTGAATAGCTTCCGAGCCGAGGTTGGAAGTCATCACCAACACGGTGTTGCGAAAATCGACTGTGCGCCCATGGCCATCGGTTAAACGCCCATCGTCCATTACTTGTAACAGAATGTTGAACACATCGGCATGCGCTTTCTCGATCTCGTCGAGGAGAATTAACGAATAGGGCTTGCGGCGGATCTTTTCGGTCAGGTAGCCACCCTCTTCGTAGCCTATGTATCCAGGCGGAGCACCGATGAGTCGGGCCACGGAATGTTTCTCCATGAATTCCGACATGTCGATGCGTACCAACGCATCACTACTGTCGAAGAGCACTTCGGAAAGAGCTTTGCACAACTCGGTTTTGCCGACGCCCGTCGGACCAAGAAACATAAAGGTACCGTTCGGACGATTGGGATCGGAGAGGCCTGCGCGCGACCGGCGAACGGCATCGGCGACAACCCCGACAGCCTCATGTTGACCCACCACGCGTTTATGCAGTTCGTCCTCGAGGCGCAGGAGTTTCTCTTTCTCGGCTTCGAGCAGCTTGGTGATCGGGATTCCCGTCCACTTCGAAACGACTTCGCCGATCTCCTCTTCGGTGACGTTGTTGCGCAACAGTTGACGTGGGGCGAGGGCTCCGTCATTTGCGCTCGCCAGCAGCTTCTCCAACTCCGGCATTCGTCCGTACTGGAGCTCTGACATGCGCGCCAGATCTCCGGCACGACGCGCCGTTTCAAATTCGCTTCGCGCAGCATCCAGTTCTTCCTTCAGGTCCTGGGCACCGCGCAGCGAAGCTTTCTCTGAATTCCAGATTTCCTCCAGGTCAGCGTACTCTTTCTCCAACTCAGCAATGGCATCCTGCAGATCCTGCAAGCGTTTTTTGCTCGCCTCGTCGGATTCCTGCTTGAGTGCTTCGCGCTCCATCTTGAGTTGAATCAAGCGACGTTCCAATCGATCCATAGATTCGGGTTTGGAGTCCATCTCCATGCGGATACGACTGGCCGCTTCATCAATCAGATCGATTGCCTTGTCAGGTAACTGACGATCGGTAATGTAGCGATGGGAAAGCCGCGCTGCGGCCACTATCGCAGGGTCAGTGATATCTACCGCATGGTGAAGCTCATAACGTTCTTTCAATCCGCGTAAGATAGCGATGGTATCTTCCACACTCGGCTCATCCACCAACACCTTCTGAAACCGCCTCTCCAGAGCCGCGTCTTTCTCGATGTAT
>SMWK01000016.1 GCA_004356895.1 Gammaproteobacteria bacterium | reverse complement strand
TCCACCTACACCGATCAACTGACGCTGCTCGGCACCATCGACGGTATGACCCGTACAGTTAACGAGAGGACTCGACTATGATCCACAAATATTTACTGCCGTTCATCGCGATGGTGTTAATCGGCTTGTCACCAAGTGCGAGCGCTGAGGATATCGATGAGCGGAATTCGGCCGACCCGAATGGGCACGTTCACGTGTCCAACACAGCCGGCACCGTGACAGTAATCGGCTGGGGTGAAGACGAGATCGAGGTAACCGGTACGCTGGGTGAAGGAACACGAGGGCTGGAATTTGAGCGTAAAGGCCGGCACACAACGATCAAGGTGCTCTATCAGCGGGGTTCCCATCGTTCGGGGAGCAGCCATCTGGTGGTTCACGTGCCGGAAAACAGCGAGTTGTCGGTAAATGGCGTTGCCACTGACATCGAGGTGACTGGCGTCCTGGGTGTGCAGCGTTTGGAAACGATTTCAGGTGAGATTACCGCCGAAACATTTGCCAGCGATCTGGAAGCTAAATCCGTTAGCGGCGACATGGTGATTCACGGTCACGGATACGAGAGCTTGCTCACCGTTTCCACGGTCAGTGGTGATACGGAAATATCCGGAGTCGCAGGTGAACTCGAGACGACGACCGTTAGTGGTGATGTGGAGATCGAGGCCGGGAAAATCACCCGCGCGCGCTTGAGGACGACTGCGGGAGACGTCGAAATCAGCGGAGATTTGGTGTCAGGTGGGCGGATAGATTGCGAATCCATCAATGGTGAAATCACTGTGAATCTAACCGATGGCGCAAATCTCGATGTAGACATCGAAACCTTCAATGGTGACATTGAAAATTGTTTTGGCGAGAAAGTTGAGCGTAAGAGCCGTTACGGACCAGGGCGGTTGCTGCGTTTCAGCCGCGGCGATGGAGACCGTACCGTTCGGCTGAAGTCGCTGAACGGAGAAATCGAGATCTGTGCAGAGTCCTAACTGCATCAAAAGATAGCCTGCCATGATGACTATGCCCACTGTTTGGCCGCTCGCGAGTGCAGGTGGGTATAATCGTGACATGGCGCTGCTGAAAGAACTCAAACGTCGCCGGGTATTTCGCGTTGCCGGGCTATACGGAGTGACAGCCTGGATAGTCACAGAAGTATCTGCGACCGTGATCCCGGCGCTGTACCTGCCGGAAGAGCTGGTCACGATCATCGTCGTGCTGCTCATTGCGGGATTTCCAATCGCGCTGGTGCTCGCCTGGATATTCGACATCAATCCCGATGGCATTCAACGAACGCAAAACACACCGGAAGTTACAGCGGCAGTTCACAGTACCAGGGGACGTCTTGCGTCTATCGGGCTGATCGTACTGGCAACCTCTTTGTTGGCAAGCTTGTTTTTCTGGAGATTTGGCGGTAGCGAGCAAGCTCCACTGGATTCCATCGCCGTGTTGCCTTTCGTTAATCTCAGTAACGATGCCAACAGCGACTACTTCAGCGATGGAGTCTCCGAGGAGCTGCTGAACCTGCTCACTAAAGTTCCAGGGCTGAAGGTTGCCGCACGAACGTCCTCGTTCGCATTCAAGAATCAAGAGACCGATATCCGCGACATTGCAGCTCAGCTTGGAGTTGCGACGGTGCTGGAAGGCAGTGTGCGCTGGTCTGCCAACAGAGAGCAGGTTCGGATCACTGCACAGCTCATCGATGCGAGCAGCGGTTATCACCTCTGGTCAGGGACATATGATCGCAAGCTCGAAGACATCTTCGCGGTTCAGGACGAAATCGCCAGAGCTATCGTAACCAACCTGCAGATCCAGCTCACCGGGGTGGAGGCATTCTCCCTGACCGCTCCGCCTACTCGGGATGCGGAGGCTTATACACTCTATCTGCGTGGCCGAGCGTTGTGGAAACAACGCGGACTGGACGCTATCGAGCAAAGCGTTGAGCTGTTCCAGGCTGCGCTTGCCAGGGATCCGGGTTTTTCCCGTGCTTATTCAAACCTTGCCGCGGCGTACGTACTGATCCCCAACTATTCGAATGAAGTGGGGGACACATTTTTCGAGTTGGCGAGTGAGGCTGCATTGACAGCGTTGACTATCGACGAGAGTCTTGCCGAAGCGCATGCAGTGCTTGCACGCATTTCGGACGATCGTTGGTCCTGGAGCGACGCCCAGACAGGGTTTTTCTTTGCGACCTCACTGGATCCGAGCGAACCCACTGCGCACCATTGGTACAGTATTCACCTCGGTTCGGTCGGCCGTTATCAGGCCGCGCTCAAAGAGGCGCGATTGGCTGCGGAACTCGATAAGAAGAGCGCGGTAATTCAGGCCAATCTCTCGGTGACCCTCGATGCGGTCGGCTTTAACGAGGCAGCAGACGCAGCTTTGGCGCGTGCCGAGGTTCTTGGGTTCGAAACCTCTACTGATGAGATGATGGACGCGCGGCATAGTTCAGAATTTTTGAACTCGATCATCGAGGGCGATCTGGATACGGCTTTTCGTCTCGCTGGCGAGCTGGCGGAGCAACGTAGCTTGCCTCTTAATTTGTTGTGGAGCACGAAGCTGGTCAGCTTTCGTCAGGACCCCCGTTTTCCAGAGTTGATGAGCACAATCGGTTTGACAAACTACTGGCGCCGCTACGGTTGGGCGGACGGCTGCGGAAACGCTGAGGGGAACTCAATCTGCGGTTGAGTTAGATCCCGTCACTGGGGATGTGGATTAGCTCTGCTAGGTTGCCGATTGTGTAATTAGCGATTGATTTTCGATGTTGGATTTCTTGTTTTGACAGCTCAGGCATCAGGCCGGTAACAAATACGGTAGTTAGCCCGACTGCCCGCGCACCCGATAGTTCGTTTGAACCACCGTCACCCACGAAAACACCCTGGGACGCTCCTAGATTTAGCAGTCTAAGGCAGTGCTGATAGATCTCTGGTTCGGGTTTTGCCAAACCAACTTGCCATGACAATACGGTAACGTCGAACAGCGCAGCGAGGGGTGAGCGCTCCCACATTTGAGTCTCGATCACATCCGCATTGGTGATAAGCGCTGTCTTCAGCCCTTGCTGACGAAGTGCTGCAAGCACAGAAAGTGTCGACTCCGGTACGTTCATCAGAGTGTGTTCAAATCGAGCGATACGCAATTCGGTTGCTTCACGAATAACTGAAATCGGGATGTTGGGGTCAATGGCGTGAGCCATTGATTCGACTATTCGACAGGGGTCGGTTTCAGCTCCCGTCAGGCGTGCATGAGAGGTGCCGAATGTCTGCTGGCGCCACGCCAACTTGTCGACGCCAAGCGTTTCGTAGGTTGGCACGAAGTCATCGTCGGCGATATCCGCCGTCACAAGAGTGAAGAACAGATCGAAGATTATGACTTTCTTGCCGATGATGGCATCTGATATCTCCATAACGCAATGATATCAAACCGGCGGTGGTCAATTTCTCCTGGGTGCAGGTGTAACGTGATATTTTGAAGTTATGTCGCATTCAGTCCACCGCCTTCACCTGGCGAGCGTCAACATCCCCAGTCGTTTTCAGACTCGAGAGAGGTATCTGGAAAGCCGGGTCGACGTGTACGCGTACCTGGTAATCACAAGATCTGACGTTCTGCTCATCGACACCGGGGTCGGCGAAGGCAGTCCGTACATTGAGCGCAAGTTTGCACCGCACAGGACACCTATCGCTGAGGAATTGGCTCGGTTTGGGTTGCAGATGGCGGATGTGAACATAATCGTAAATTCGCATCTCCATTTTGATCATTGCGGCGGCAATCGGTTATTCCCGAACGCCGAAATCTTCGTGCAATCCGCCGAATGGTCGATTGCTCACACAACTGGATACACGGTTACACAATGGTGCGACTACGGTAGTGCGAGAATAAATACAATCTCCGGGGACAGAGAAATCAGCGCGGGCATCAGACTCCTGTCGAGTCCCGGCCATACACCTGGTCACCAGTCGGTACTGGTCGAGACAGACGACGGCAACGTCCTTGTTGCAGCCCAAGCGGCTTACACC
The DNA here is from genome assembly GCA_004356895.1 of Gammaproteobacteria bacterium. Classification (GTDB taxonomy): domain Bacteria; phylum Pseudomonadota; class Gammaproteobacteria; order Pseudomonadales; family Azotimanducaceae; genus SMWK01. The sequence goes on along the minus strand of SMWK01000016.1, from coordinate 1,765 downwards.
GCCGATGAATACAAGCGCGGTGGCGATCCCGTAGAACAAGCCCACGAGGGGTTAGAGGAAGCGTATCTGCAATCAATATCGCAACTCAAATCTGTTATGGCGCAAGAGGTGTACTTCAGTCACGACGTCGAGGCGGTAACGTTACAAGCGTCTTGAGATGCGAAAGTGACGCGACGACAGCCTATGTACGATGCACTATCGTCACGCATTTGCGATTCAGACACGCTCCAATTCTTCGAGTTTTTTAGCAGCTTACCTCGGGCTTCCCCAGAATTACACCGCGACATCGTGGTGTGAAGCGCCAAAAAAATGACTGATTCTGTGACCGGTTTCACGTTGTGCGATTTTTGTGAACCTGGTCACGACGCCGCTTTGAACTAGTTGATACTTTTCCTCCCGGACCCAACGAGAGAGCAACCTTTGAATAAAAGGCAGAAAACCGTCCATCGCTTACCGATAGATAGAACGGACCCCGGGGAGAATGGGGATGACCGAAGACGACACAGTCGAATTGATCTTCCAGGGAGCCTTATTAGCAATGACGGAATCTGGGCTGTCAACCTGTCCGAAACGGGGGCGGCGTTACGCTCCAGAACGGCTTTTGAACCGGATGCGATAATAGAAATTACGTTGGCGCTGCCGTCCTGCAAACAGAAGGTTTTGGTGCGGGTGGTTTGGTGTCGAAAGGCTCTCTCGATCTCTGAGGGAGAATTCTTGGTCGGTGTGGCATTCGTGGCATTATCTCGCGCTACTCGACGCGCAATCCAGGCGTACATTACCGATCGCTCAGAACCGGCCGTTTGCTTGGATTCATCATTTGGCTAAAGCGGTTAGCAGTCGTGACACAAACGCTGCTCGCATCTTCCAGACGGATGATGGTTGGTATGTGGATACGCGCGAAGGCAACGTAGGTCCGCTACCACACCGACGTTTGGCGGTGGTCAAGTTGAACCGCTACATCAAAGATCTGAAAAAAGCAGGGGGTATTCTAGGAAAATGAGAAACATGCCTCCAGAAGAAGCCAACCACGAACTCTCGCTAGCAAAATACCTGTGGTGGCGCGTCGGTCGCTACGCGAGTATGGAAGAACACTAGACGTGGCTACGATATTAATTGCGGACGATTCCCGTTTTATGCTCGATATAGTTTCGGTCGCATTGAAACGTGCAGAACACGAGGTGGTCATGGCCGTCGACGGTATGGAGGCTCTGGAAAAGGCAAAGCACACCGAGGTAGATCTGGTCATCACCGACATCAGCATGCCGCGAATGGATGGTTTTCAATTAATCAAGGAACTTCGCAGCCTTGCAGCTTATCGGTTTACCCCGTTGCTGGTGCTCACGACGGAATTCAGAGACGACCAAAAGAGCCGTGGCAAAGTAGCCGGAGCAACTGGTTGGTTGGTCAAGCCTTTCGATCCCGATCAGTTACTGGCTGTTGTGAATCGCGTTCTAGCTTAGAACATCGTAAGGGCCGCTGTGTGTCGTCTCTAGCCCATTGCCGTTCCGACCTCCGATCTAGATCCCTGCGACACCTGCCGAAGTGCCGAGTACACTCGTAGCGGTATGACAGCCCGGGGAGGCTAGTGCCCCAATTATTCAACAAGCGGTCGTAACGTCACTGACTTCGCCGTGTCTGCATTTCATCTTCTGGGTATATAAAGGAAGAGGGTGGGCGTCCGTCGCCCGATAGGGTTGTAGGGGCGTGAATCGAAATTGTAGTTGGTCGGAGTGAGAGGATTTAACCGGCCGTCGCACGGCTCCGG
>SMWK01000165.1 GCA_004356895.1 Gammaproteobacteria bacterium | reverse complement strand
TAGGCCTCCATAACTTTAACGCCACGCAAATCGAGCGCGGCAACGAACAACCTGGTCGTAGTGGGTGTCTTTTAACAAACGTCCGGGTACCGGACGGGTAGCTGAAGGCAGGCCAAAACGTAGATCGCGCGCGGATTCTGAGTGAATTTTCGACCAAACGCAAGGCGTATCGAACAAGGCTGGCAGTGGGTGTATAGACTAGTGGTGGAGCCAGCCGGGATCGAACCGGCGACCTCTACAATGCGAATGTAGCGCTCTCCCAGCTGAGCTATGGCCCCATTGGGTGACTTCGAAAGAATACCGTATTTGAACAGGATGTTCAGTCGTGAGCGCTACTTCGACCACCAGAGGAGGATAGCCAGTAAGGCTGTGCAGCAGGACTTAGCAGGATGCAATATTGATCGAGCACGTATTCTTGTAGAGTGAACGAGACGGCAGAGTCCGAGAGACGGTGCCGAGGTCAAAGATGATGGAGAAGAGAATGCTTGATAAACCGCTAGACGGGATTCGCGTGGTTGATCTGACTCAGATTTATCAGGGTCCCTACGCAGCATTCCTCATGGCCATGTCTGGTGCCGAGGTGGTCAAGGTGGAACCCCGTGGCGGGGAGCGTTTGCGTGGTGCGGGCGGCAGTCGTACGCCTATGGCATTTGCCATGCTCAACTCCAATAAAAAGAGTGTCACGTTGGATTTGAAACATGCGCGCGGTACGGAAATCCTCAAAGACCTCGTGGCGCAAGCCGATGTTCTACTGGAGAATTTTGCGCTGGGAACAATGGATCGGCTGGGTATTGGCTGGGACGTATTAAGAGAGGTCAATCCGAGCCTCGTTTATGTTTCTGGAACCGGCTATGGGCTCACCGGGCCTGACCGAGGCCTGCTCGCGATGGATAATACGATCCAGGCGGCCAGCGGAATAATGAGTGTCACCGGCGATGCAGATCGGCCCCCGGCCAGGGCGGGGGGAGCGCCCTGCGACATCATGGGAGGTGTTCAGATGTATGCGGGCGCGCTGACGGCGTTAATCGGTCGTGCCCGAACGGGTAAAGGCACCCTGGTGGAAATATCCATGCTCGAATCGATGTATTTTACTCTGTGTTCTGAACTGACCAACTACCATGCCAGTGGCAAAATCCCAGAGAGAAACAGCGCAAGGTCACCGGCTGGCGCTTGCCCCTACAGTCGATATGAGTGTCTCGATGGGTGGATTGCAATCATCAGCGTCAGCGAAGTCCATTGGCAAAACATCCTGAAAGTGATCGGTAGAGAAGATCTCAAGGACAACCCGGACTTCTCGAGTCCACCCAAACGAAAGAAGGTTGAGGACAAAGTAAATTCCATGATTGAAACATGGAGTCAAAGGATAACTCGGGATGAGGCTTACAAGCAGATGCGTGACAGCCAAGTGCCAGTCGCACCAGTTCGCGACCTGGAGGAAGTTCGAACCGATCCGCACCTGCATGAGCGGGGTATGTTGAACTACATGAGTCATCACGACATGGGAGACATCGTCTTGCCTAACAGCCCAATTAGGTTTTCGGACTTTGATTCAAGTGAAGTTCAGTTTTTTCCGGAAGTAGGTGCAAACAATCGTGAGGTTTACACGGCCTGGCTCGGGCTTACTGAGACGGACGTTGATCGCCTGGCTGAGGAACAGGTAATTTAGTCGTCGGCCCAAACTTTGGGACCATAGCCAGGATGGAGTCGGTCCTTATCAAATACTCCGCTTGCTGCCTCTCGGTGACAGTCCGCACATGGGCTCAAAAATCCCTCTGCAAGCTTTTCGACTTGCAGTTGTTTCGGTATCTCATCATGTGCTGTGATAAAGGCAGGAAATTCAGTAATCCGCAAAGGTGGATCATCCGGCATATTTCTCAACATTTGACTCATCGGAGAAGGTTTGCCTTTTTGCAGTGCAACGCGTTCGAGGTAGTTGGTAATATGTGCGGCCGTTTCCGCATCTGTTTCTGCACTTTCGCCAAAGTGATCTTCAAGGCCCAACATTATCCCTTGCCAACTCTGGACGGGTAACAGGCCGGGCGGATAGGCCAGATGGCAAGCACCGCACTCTTCGATATAAACAGCGTCCTGCTCAAACAGCTCACGTTCACTCTCTGTGGCGTTTATGACGATTCCATAGAGACCAAACACCAATACTGCACCCAGTAATACAGAACCGATGGCCCATCGCGTGTTGCTCATGTCTGCATTCATGCCATTTGCCTGATTATTGCTGGCTCAACCACAACAAGATGTCACCCTTTTCCTGTGCTGTACACTCCCGCTTGAAGGTCCATTTGCAGTTCCGTAAAAACCACTTGTTGATTTTTTTCCGGTCTGTGAGCCGCTCGGGATTTACCGAGGGTGCCATCGGTTCGATGACCTTTCCCGTACGTATATGCCTTCCTGTTGCGTACACGGAATCCGTGTGACAGCTCGTACAGCTTCTACCGTTTGAGTCCCTGATCCAGGCGGTGTTTCCAGCCTCTGAAGAAAACGGCTGAGCTGCGTTCACCTGGAACTCTTTCAACAGGGCTTGTGTCGTTTCAGAAGCGTAAGCCCCGGATGGCAACAGCTGTAATACCATGACGGCCGCGGTGGATAAATAGAGTAGCGCCGCTTTCAAGTGTTTTTTCCGTGATGTGGCTCATCCGGGCGATTGTCGGGGAAGTCGAGATCCGGCAGTTTCTCCCCGGTTATCATGGCTTTGATCAAGTTCTCCTTATGCACCAGGCCGGTGAGTAACACACCAACTACGTGCACGATAATCAATACGAGGGTGAAGTTCGAAAAAAACTCATGTATGTCTTCCACAACGTGTCCTGGCCACGAGGATACAAATGTATTCGCCAGGGGACCACTCCCCTCCATTGCAAACAGACACATTCCGGTAAATGCCGTTATCAGCAAGGTAATCAGTAGTAACAGAATCATGGCCGCGCCTGCCGGGTTATGACCGATATGGCGTTTGGCTGTGCGGTAAAAAAGCAATTTCAGATAGATATAAACCTTACCGGGCGGTGCAAGAAAGTCAGAGAAAAGCGCGTGCCTGGGACCGATCACGCCCCACACGAGACGAAACAATATCAATAGAGTTACCGTATATCCAGCATGGCTGTGCATGGTTAACTCTTCGCTCTCGAACAGGTATGCGAGGAAAAAGAAAAAGGCGAGTGTCCAGTGAAACACTCGAAGCAGAGGGTCCCATACCACGTGTGGTTTTTTGGCTTGACGGTTCATGACATTGGTCGAACGGAATGTGTGGGCCGATACACGAGAACATTGAGAACCCGGACTTCTACTCTTAAAGCGCACGCTGAGGGTCTCTATCCCTCACTGTGCGTTTGTCCAATATTTTTCTCACTCACCCTTTACAGTTACTATCGTACCTGAAGGCACACCTACCCCATAGCCTATCTGAACGCGAGTTAGTTTGACGTGAACAGGGTTGCTACGTTTATGAGAGTCATCAGATCTTGCAGCGATTCGAAGACGCTGCGGCACGCAGGTTTTTCTTGGACGTTATTTGTTCTGATCATGCAGTGGCATTCTTACAGCCTGGCTCAAGTGATTCACGAACAGGCGTCGAGCTTCGCTCAGACTTCAGCCGGAAGAACTGCGTACGATCAACATTGCGCATCCTGCCATGGGGCCAGCCTGGAAGGATTAGCTCTCGCACCAAGCCTCGCCGGCGAGCGGTTCGCTGTTCAGTGGGCTGGTAAGTCGGTTGATGTTCTGCTTTCTCATATGCGGCGAATGCCTCTTCAGCCTGTTGCCGAGCCCGGTAGCCTGACAGAGGAAACTTACATCAACATTCTGGCCTATGTGCTGCAACATAATGGCATCGTCCTGGATTCAGGCTACGACACCATTCCAATCGATGCGGCTTCCCTTGTTAACTTCGTCATTCCGACAATTCAGGAGAAACTGACTGCTGCCACCGGATCGCTCTCTGCCACCACGGGCACTTCAGACCTGCTGAATGACCTGCCTGCCGTAACCGATGAGATGCTGAACAACCCTTCGCCTGATGACTGGCTGATATGGCGGCGAACATACGACAGTAAAGGTTTCAGCCCGCTGCGTCAGATCAACAGACACAACGTAGCAAACCTGAAGCTCGCCTGGCGTGCACCTCTGCGCGCGGGGGACAACATGCCTTCACCGTTGATTCATCAGGGTGTGATGTTCTTCCATACCTATCCGGACACTGTGCTGGCTATGGATGCCGCGAACGGGCGGGTACTGTGGCGCCATCAGTACAATCCTAAGTCTCGCTCCAGCAAGAAGATGGGCATTGCCCTGCACGGCGACAAAGTGTTGGTACCCACTTCTGATCTGCACCTGCTGGCCTTGAATGCTAAGACGGGTGAGGTGATCTGGGATCATGCCATTGCCACCGAATCACCGATGAGTGAACGTTATCAGCTGAGAAGCGCCCCTTTGGTAGCGGGCAACAAAGTCATCCAGGGAATCATGTCATTTCGAGTTCCCAAGGGTAGCTTCATAGTTGCTGTGGATATTGCTACCGGTGTTGAGGCCTGGCGTTTCAACACAGTCGCCAGACCCGGAGAACCCGGGGGCAACACCTGGAATGATTTGCCACTCGAACAACGCAACGGTGGCTCGGTGTGGGTAACCGGAAGCTACGATGCAGAATTGAATCTGGTCTACTTTGGTGCAGCACCTACTTACGACACTGGCCCGCTGTTAGTTCCGGTAGACAAGCAGGGCGTCAACAATGATGCGCTCTATACCAATGCCACCGTGGCCCTCAACCCCGAAACGGGAGAACTGGTCTGGCACTATCAACACCTGGCGAACGATCAATGGGATCTGGATTGGGCGTTCGAACGCCAGATCGTGAACCTGCCTGTTGACGGTGTGATGCGAAAGGTCGTTCTCACTGTCGGTAAAATGGCCATTCTCGATGCCCTCGATGCCGCTACCGGTGAGTACCTGTTTTCTATCGATTTGGGATTACAGAATGTAGTTTCTTTCATCGACCCCGAAACCGGTATTAAAACCATCAACCCCGACACCGTACCCAGTTTGACGGAAACGCGCTTGATTTGCCCAAGCGCTGTCGGCGCCAGAAGCTGGCCGCCAACCTCTTACAATCCTCGCACCTATATGTTGTACCTGCCGCTCACGGAAGGATGTATGGCTGGGGGACCAGAAGGCTTTAAAGGATTACTCACCTCGGGTGTCGGACTAAGCATGCGTCCTCACCCGGACAGCAGTGACGGGAACATGGGTCGTCTGCAGGCAGTTGATCTTGCGAACCGGCAGTTGGCGTGGAGTTACCGTCAGCCGACACCTTTAGTGAGCGCATCGTTGGCTACGGGGGGCGGGTTGGTTTTTCTTGGCGATTTGGATCCGTCGCTCAAGGCTTTTGATCAAACGAGCGGCAAACTGTTGTGGCGGGCTGCACTTTCTGACATTCCTGGTTCAGGTCTCGTGACGTACAGTGTCAACGGCAAACAATACCTCGCCGTCGTAGTGGGGCAGCCGAACAACGTTGCCAGGGACTGGTCGAGGATATACCGCGACTTTTCTCAGAGCAGGGGTATCGAGATCAAAGACTCGCCCAAAGGGGGAGCCGCTATTCTGGTTTTTGCGCTGGATGATTTGGACAGGGGTTAGAACTCAAAACGCTAAGGTCTTATGAGAGGATTTCGGGGAATTGCGGTTTTATGCCTGGCGCTTGTTGCCTGTGCGGACAAGCCAGACCTGGGCGTTGCAAGCGCGGCCGCAAAAGCCGATCTCTGGGCGGGAGCCGCCAG
>SMWK01000164.1 GCA_004356895.1 Gammaproteobacteria bacterium | reverse complement strand
GAATCGAGGTGACTTGCGCTATTTGATGTAATTGTGCCCTGGATTTTTGCGGATGCAGCAGAATCTCGATTAGCACCTGGTCAAAGTCTCGAGAGGTTAGAGGGCTCCATCAATTTCTTGTCGTGCGGGCGGTTGTAAAAGTTTGCATACTCCCAGCCGGTCACAAAAAACCGTCTCTACGAACGAGAATCTCTTCGTGTATATATAGTCTCGATCTCTGGCGTGGAATCAACGTTGCTCAACACGCGCAGCGATCGACCATACCAACGGCGCACTTACTATCAAAGCGACGCTCAATGGAATTACCCCCAAAACATCGTGTATCCACCAACTCCACCGATGCTCGAGAAACCACCGCGCTTTGATTACATGAGTATCGTAGCCAAGCTCCAACAGGTTTACGCCGCTCCAATGACCGGTCTGCAGATAGTCGATGAATCCACCCAGCATAATCAGCGCAGCTGCTACTGCGAAGGCATACGCAGTGGCGTAAAAAAACCAGGCAATTACCCGATCTGTCATCAACCTATCTCGGTGCATATCTCCGCACTAGCTTGCACCCTTCAACAACCTGATCTGTGATCAACGTCACGGATAGGTCTGGCTAGCTCTTGTCCAAAATGCTTGTATTTTGGACGGGTGCGAGAGCTACCACTCCTGAACTTACATTACCATTACAATCGAATCGGAACCGATTCGCGCGTACCTTCGTGTTATCAGTGTGGGAGGTATTATTGGGAATGCAAATGAAGACGGAAGTTCAACTATTGGGTCAAGCGGAACACGTTAGGGTGGTAGGTACGGTAGACCTGCCCGACCTTCATGTGCTACTCGCTCGACGGGTCACAAACAAAGCGATTCCTATGCGAGACCTGTTTCTCGATTTTCGCGACGCTGACCTTACGGTTTCAGCGCTCGAGATTTCGACTTTTATCGATTTCCTCGCAAGCGATCTACTTAAAAGACTCGGTACACATTACCTCACAGTGGCTAGCAGCCGCCGCTCATCCAACCATCATTGGTGGGGGAAAGTCGGTAACGCCGCCATCCTGGGACTTGCCGACTCGCATCCCCGTTTTGATGTAGTACACGATGTCGTAAAAACCGATATAGCTGCATAGAGAAACACTACTGAATCCGCGAGTTGAGTTGCTGACAGCCCGGAGAGAAGGGCTATTCTCAACGGCTTACCAAGGGTGCGAACAACGCACATCCTAGGCGAGGCTTATCGGCCTTCTTCAGGAAGGCATAAATCCGTTGCGCATTCATCCAGCCAATACAACAGCCATCAATACGACGGCGAAGGAGCCACAGAGCAAAGCTATTATCCTCGTATAGAATTGTTGAAGCTCGCGTTCGCGCAGAGACACAGTTTCCAGCAACGTGGTCAACTGCGTGTAGATTTCGGTTTTTATCTTGGCACGATCGCGGCGGTTCTCTACCGATTTAGCGGCAGCCCGCGCCATATGGGATGCCAAGTTCTTTGCCGCTAGTTTCACACGACCGACGCGCTTGCTGCGGGTAGCTTCACTGGCAGGCCACATCGTATCACTCAAGGCTTTTGAGAAATCGCCCAGTTGTGCCTCACAGGGTTGTGCTTCCCGTAGTTCGGCCATCTTTCTCTCCTGTTCAATTCATCATCTACAAGAAAGAAGTCAGGAACCGAGACCCAGGTCTCGAAAAGCACGAGGCAGCGTGATACCCATATCATCGGAAACCGTCAGTAGTCCTGGGGATGAGACAAGCTTACTGGAATCGAGACATCAGTGTCCTATATTGACCGCAAAGCTGTTAGGAAAGAATCCGATGCAATTTGCCAAATCCATCGGCTCGAAACTTAGTAAGGAAGCATTCCTCTCGCGCAAAGCCGTGTATGGCCGTCAGTACGGTTTCGACCGGTATATTCGCCAGATGCTCAAGAGCGAGGCGGATGCCATATCCCCTGATACCGTGGCTGAGCTATATGCTCACTGGGGTGATCCGCTAACTCAGAACGCTGAGAGCTACTTGCGAAGTTGCCTGGCAGAGGCGGCTCGCTGCGAGGGGCCGATCCTGCAATGTGGTACTAGTTTGCTTACGTTGATGCTTGGCGTTACCTGCAAAAACTCGGGAGAAGAAAAAGCCAAACATCTATGGTGCTTGGAAAACGATAATCACTGGGCAAATGTAATCCGTTCGTGGTTGACTCAATATTCGATCGGCAACGCCCACGTTATAGAGGCTAGAGCTAAGATGTTCGAGGACTACATCTGGTACGCCATCGACCCCACTCGTTTGGCTGACAAATTCTCGCTGGTCATCTGTGAAGGTGCGCGCGCCACGCCAAAAGGCTTGATCGGTGTGCTGGAACGCCTGGAAGATAAACTCGCATCCAATTGTATCCTTCTGACCCGGAATGTGACCAAGCTGGCCGATCTCAAACGCATCAATGACTGGGCCAAAGTACGGGGTGCTACTTTTGTTGTGGTGGAAAAGAAGGAAGCTTTCATAAAGCTTACTCTGCATACACAAGAACCCATGGCGGCACAACGGCAGCTTTAATCCGGTGAGCGCGGCTGGAGCTGGGTAGCGCTTTCCAGCTGCTGGCAAACCCGAATAGAGTTGACCGCTACGAGGAAAGTTCTATTTAGGTGGAGTGGCACAGATACATCCCGCACCATAACAAATAGCCGACACCCAAATCGTGCTGTTTCATGCCTGAACGGCCATAAACGGAAGCCCTCGCGAGTTTGGGCTTTTTGTCTTTTATCACCTTCAAGCTTCACAGCGCGAACGCCCTGGGGTGGTGTCACAAAGGCGGGAGCGAGAGTACCATCATCACCGGTGCTGGGCAGGTTGGTCACCGTCCGCGTGTGGCATGGCACAAGGGCGAGAGCGTCCGCTCTATGACTGAGCCTAAACGGTAAATGTGATTCAACAACTGAGCAAGGAAGAGAACATGTCTCATACTTATTCTGGAGGGTGCGACCATATACACACTTATTCGGACAACGATCCGATCGACATCCACACCTGCCACTGCTCTGTCTGCAAGCGTGTGACAGGTCAGGACACAACTCATGTGGTGTTTTTCAATCACGGAGATGTGGCAGTTGATGACCTTGACGGCTTGAACCGTAAGCCATTCAATGATCAAAACCCGGACGGTCCCCTGGAACTGTGCACCTGTGCAACCTGTGGCACGCCGATCATGCTCGATGACAAAGAAGGCCGTATTCGAGCGATCGTACCAAATCTGATGGGATACGACCCAGACAGCCTGCCCGCGACCTATCATGCTTTTTATGATTCGGCCAGTGGTGTCCCGGAACCGAACGACGGTCGCCCAGTCTATGAAGGGTTGCGCCCTGACTTCGTCTGGCCAGAGTCAGCCTAAAAAGCATTTTTAATATTGCATACCAGTTCATCATCGTGTCCGACGCGCCATTGCCGGCCGCGCTCCCCGAAGGGGTAGCCAACGGATCTCAGCGGCGCAGCAAAAAGGCGTAGCTCTTGCGGATGCAAAAAGTGTGACGCAGATTGGTTAGGCGTCGAAAAGGCCTCCTGTCGAAACCAGAAGGTTTTTACTCAGCGTTGGCGGCCTGGTATTTGTCCACGTTTTTCTCGAGATCGTGGTACGCAAAATAGCCAATGAACATTTCGTCCCAACTCTGTGCTCCCCAGCTGATATCTTTTGTGGGATCGGGGTTGCCTGGATTGTATTTGGAATTGTCAAAAGCGCCGGAGACGATTACTCGAGAACCTGCCGGTAACATCTTCGGACTGGTCAGCTTGTACGTTGGCTGCCAGTTGAAGTTGTAATTTGGTACGGACAACAACTCTTCAGTGGAGTTGTCCGGGTAAATCACTTTGAACTTAAAATATTTGCCACGGTAATGCATATGCGGTCGCATACCGTACAGCACGATGTCGTTTTCGAACACAAACTGCTGGGACGTTTTATGTTCCGTAGCACCCGCCGGAATGAGGAAATCACCCTGAGTTACAGACTTGTTGACGAATTCATAGTCCGGCCGCGTGTCGTGGAAATACAGTCCGATCTGGGTTTCGTCGACCGTTGCCTTCCCGTAGGTTGTGTAGTGCAGCTGTACCGAAAGTTTGTATCCTTTCGGGATGTAGACCCCGGCATTTTCCGGAAAGCGGGTTGAATCTGTTTTCCCCGGTGCGTAACCCTCTAGAAAACGACGCTGAGTACGCGCGGTGCCGTTGGCGCGCCAGTCGAAGTCGGCGGGTATGATGTAGGACAAAAGGTGGTGCATGACTTTCGGGTTGCCGGGTCGGAAGTGCACTGCTTTCACCCACTTGTCTTCCGTGAACGGCAAGTCGATTTCCACGTGACGGTAATCCAAAACCCCTGTCGCCGGCACTTCTTGCGCCGGTACGTTGACGATGTAGTCGGGTTCACCGAGTTGCCAGCCAACGTCGCCGATTTCCAGACTTTGGAGCGGATCTTCGCCATCGCCGCGCGGCGAGCCTAGATCGAACCAGTGAACCAGCGTTTGCAGTTCCTTGTCAGAGATGTAGCGCGCATTGCTGAAGTGACCTATGGCAGGGTCAACTTGTGCAGGTGGCATCCGTTTGGTCATCAATACTTCACGTATCATGGCGGACCAGCCGCGAACCATCGCATAGCTGTCCAGTGCAAACGGAGCGATGCCGCTTTGCCGGTGACAGTGCGCGCAATTGTCGCGAAGAATGGGTGCGACGTCCTTGGCGTAGTCGGGATGGTTGGCTGCGTGCATTTCACGTTGTGGGTATGAAAACTGACAGGCAGACAGGTCTCGGGTCTTCGACGCATCGGTGTCCCGCGCTGCTATCGTCACGGTGTCTTCCATCTCACCTGATACAGTTCGGGCCAACGCATCAGCAAGGGGCGTAGGCTTAGGCTCGTCGTTTCTGCGTCGCCTGCGTTCATCCAACGGACCTCTGAAGACGACTGTTCTGCGAGACGGGTCGATGACGATGATTTCAGAGGCCGTACTCAAGCTCAGATCTTCCCCGACCAGCTGCGTGTGATCGACCAGAATCGGGAAATCAATGTCGTATACATCCGCTTCCCGACGAATATCTTCGCGGGAATCTTCGCTGGATGAATTAATCATGAAAAACGCGACGTTCTGCGCTTCCCACTTCTGACGTAAGGCTTTGAACTGTGGTAGCTGGTCAGCGACGAGAGCACAGTTGTTTCGCTGGCTGATGAGTACGATGGCATCTTTGTGTCCGTATCGGGACAGCTGATGGTACTTACCCTGATGATCGATCAGGGCAAAATCACCTATGAGCGTTTGTGCTGCCAGTGCCGCCGATGCAAGACCCAACACTGGGATCAATGCCGCCAGTGCGATCAAGCTCATGCGTTGGGGCATTAGGGTCGCGCGAACGCGATTCCGATACATCATATTCAACTATTCGTCCGTAGCAACTGCGCCGTAAGATCAACCCGCGAGCATACTACAAAATCGCTTGGAGATGCCGCGTGCCCGCTTATCCAACACCTTAAAAGTACGCTCAGTCTCCTTGCAGAATTCTGCGCACATCGGCAAGTGGGTCGTTCACCACATGGGCTTCGACGTTGAAAACCATCGCGGCCCGGCGATTGGTGTCGTATGCCGGCCAATTCGGAACGGCCTTGTTGTTCGGGTTACCAGAACGTGCGAATGCTATCCAGGAACTGGACATCTGGTGTTCGAGTGAGCGGGCCTCGGCACTGTCTCCAGTTAATGCGGCCGCCAGGTCGACGTTGTTGAACATGAACGGAATATCGAGAGTGTGAGGCGATTTTAATACGCCATTTGCAACCGGCGTTTCCCAGGTCAGGTAATACTGGTAAACGGGTGCCGCGTTTTGTGCCGCTTTGCGTTCGGCCAGCGTGACCGAACCGTTAAACATGCGGTTATCACCGATGATTGCGTTGAGCGTATAGGACGGAGAGTAGTCGGGGTACATGTCGCGATAAACTGCGAGGAGCGCGTTCGCCTTTTCACCAACGACCATCTTCACCCGACCCGGTAACTGATCGTCCGTCAACGAGCCGAACCAGGGTGCGCTCGTGTTGAAAATGGTCATTTCGTCTTTGTTCCAGCCGATCAGTATCGGCACGTCTCTGGAGACCTCAGGCGCCGTTGGAGTGAACGGATCTCTCGGCAAAACATCGCCATCTACAACCGGTGCTAAACGCAGACCGGCAAAACCGCCACCGGCCTTGGCCGTTGCTGATTGCACCGCGTCGAGGATTTTTTGAGCTGGAAGTTGTTGCAGCAGAACCAGATTATCTTTATCGATACCAAGTTCGGCGAGAATGGAATTTGCGGCCTTGGTTGCTACTTGCGCCGGGATGCCAGTGAGCCCGGGTCCGCTCTGGATGATTGCCCTGTGGAACAAACCAGCCGCACTTGGCATAGCCAGCAAATGGCTGACTTTGGAACCGCCTCCGGATTCTCCCATGATGGTGACGTTCCCAGGGTCACCTCCGAAGGCTGCCGCGTTGTCCCGTACCCATTCGAGTGCGAGAACGATATCCAGCATGCCCGCATTTCCCGAGTGTGCATACGCCTCGCCTGCAACTTCCGGGAGGTGCAAATAGCCAAATACGTTCAGGCGATGATTGACGGTCACCACAACCACATCGCCCTTGTTCGCCAAACGTGCACCATCATAAACCGGCCAGGCGCCGGAACCGTACGCGTAACCTCCGCCATGCAGCCAGACCATCACAGGCCGCTTTTTATCATCGGTGTCGGGCGTCCATACGTTCAGGAACAGACAGTCTTCATTGTCGATCTTCATGTCCGAACGGGTGGTGAAGATCGTCGCCAATTGCAGCCCGAAGTCCGACGCCACAGAGGTGCGCGTGTAGCTCTGCATGGCTGGTGCTCCGAAGTTGGTCGCGTCCGCAACTTCATACCACGCCTCAGGCAGGGTCGGAGGTAGGAAACGGCGAGCCTCCGTCGGCGATGCGCCGTAACGAATACCTTTGAAGACGGCGACCCCGTTGTCTTCGATCAGACCGCGGACGGCTCCGTTTGAGGATTTCACGATGTCGGAAGGGATCGGTGCGTTTGCCGCTGTCGCCATGGTTGCGCAAAGCCCGATTGCGAGCCCGAGAAGTATTTTTTGAATTTTCGATTGCCTCACTGTGTTATCCCCCTGTGTATAGTTTTGCGTATATTTCCAGGTTTTCGCGGCCAGTTCACGTATCGTCTTCAGACAATTTTAATTCTTCGGCATGGGTACGCAACCAGTCTCGGAGCTTCAACATGCAACGGTGGCGTTACTGCGAGCAGCTGCTCATCCGTTGTGGGTTGGCGGTCACTCACACTTTCTCCACTCCATGTCAAACCGTAGCGAGATAAAAGTGCAACCCGCAGATAGTAAGCTGCGTGTCTGAAACGTAAGCGCGTCGTTCTTTTGCTCGTTTAAGAATGCCGGGTTTCTCTGCAACGATAAGGTCGATACCACTCAGTCCAGGACCTCGTCCGTCCGTTGCTTCGACAAATCTCAGCGTGGCGTTGTTGATCACTACAGTTAGATCGTCTCTCATCGGTAGATCGAGAATCTGTGCCCAATGTTGAGCCAGCGCCTCAGGCTGTGGTCCTTGTAATTCCACCCCTACCATATCAACGATGGATGATTGGTCTACTTTCTCTTTCCAGCCAAGGCCACCCGCTGGTTCCCAGTTGCCGTCGAAATCGTTGTGCTGATCCCAGTCGACCTCCAGAAAGGACGCAATCATATCTTTCGGGTGCAGCTGCAGGAGGTGATTGGTGTCGGTCTCCCGTTCCCAGGCGATACGCACGCCACAAGCCAAGGCTCGCTCCTTCACCTCCAGTTGTTCGGCATGGCTGCTCGCCTGGCAGATAACCATGTAGCCGCCGTTACCCTTGCGGTGTTCCAGATAGCGACCGGCGGCGGTATTGGTTTCGATCGGCGCGACCACTTCCAGGAAATTGTGACCGATGGCGAGAAGGGTGTTTTCGAGCCCCCAGGTACTGACGCCGTCATCGATGAAGCAAGGGTTTACGCCGAGCGTATAGGAGAGATCTTCGATCATCGGCTTAAGGAACTCAGCCACCAGGGCAATCTGTCGAAGCTGAATAGACATGGACTTTCCTCTACATGGACTTCCAGGCTGGAGTCACCGTCGCCGATGATGGTTTGAGCCTAGCCGCAGCATCCATAGTGGCGACGATATAGTCTGGTACTGGGGCGATACGTTGCATTACAAGACTAACGACAATCATCGCGGTGGTCGAACAGACTATTCCCGCCAGCATGGGGTGCAAGCCGGTCGGTTCGGCGAGCGCCGCCAGTTCCCACCCAAAGGCAATGCTTGCGCCGCGTACCATCGACGCAATTGCGCCTGGTGTATTCGCTTTGCGCCACCTCGCCCGCCGCGTACCACAAGGCCCAATATCCTTTGCTGAACCCCACCGCGCATCGCCCAGACCCCTATGCCTAATACAACGAGGAAGTAGAGGATGAGGAAAACGATGACCGTAGAATTCACGCCTCCTCATCCTCGCTGCTGGAATCTTCTTCCCAATGCCGTGTTACGACGAGAAAGCCGATTGTGTAGGCGATCCAGCGAATTGGAAACCCGAGAACCAGTGCTGTTGTCGCAAGTGGTAGTCCAAACATGACAACTCCCGTTGGCTGCGCTCCTTGACATATTTTACCACTTGGCAAAAAGTGCATGCAGACAGACGCCAGCAGAAGCACTCGCTAAATATTGGTGACCAGTTTTAATCGGGCTTAAGTCAGAATGAGATGATTAGCGAAATAAAAGGAGCGTACGAGTTATGAACCGACAGAGACTCGAGGAAGTGGCAAATGCCATGGTCGTACCGGGAAAAGGCATACTGGCGATGGATGAAAGCAACCCGACCTGCAAACGTCGGTTTGACTCCATCGGTGTCGAGGCCAATGAGGAGAGTCGCCGGGCGTATCGTGAGCTCCTTATTACGGCCGAAGGCAGCGGCGAATACCTGTCTGGTTACATTCTTTTTGATGAGACGATACGCCAGGCCACACGCGATGGTCAGCCGTTTCCGGAGATTATCGCGTCCGCAGGCGGCATCCCCGGCATCAAAGTCGATAAAGGTACCTTGGATTTGCCAGGGCATTCCGGTGAGAAGTTCACACAAGGCCTCGACGGGCTCGGTGAGCGCCTCAATGAGTATCGGGAGATGGGTGCTGGTTTCGCCAAGTGGCGTGCGGTGATAACAATAGATGACGGTATTCCGAGTACGGCCTGCATCGAAGCAAACATGAGAGCGCTTGCGATGTACGCATCAATCTGTCAGGACGCCGACATCGTACCGATCGTCGAGCCCGAAGTGCTGATTGACGGTAACCACAACATTGCAACGTGCGATGCGGTAACCCGCACGACGATTCGGTCGCTGTATCGCGCCCTGGCGGAACAGGATGTTTTCATTGAGGGGACCATCCTGAAACCTTCGATGGTGGTTTCCGGCAAAAGCTGCCCAACGCAAGCGGGCGTTGACGAAGTTGCCGAACGAACCATCGCGTGTCTGAAAAATTCCGTTCCTGCCGCGAATCCGGGGGTCGTGTTTCTCTCCGGTGGCCAAACGGTGGTGCAGTCAACGGTGCATCTGAATGCCATGAATGCGATGGGGGTTAATTTGCCGTGGCGTTTGAGTTTCTCCTATGGACGTGCGTTGCAGGAACCTGCGCTCAAAGCGTGGGCGGGTGCCGCTGAAAACGCGGCGCTCGCACAAGGTGCACTGGCTTTGCGCGCACGGCTGAATGGTGCCGCGACGCTCGGAGAATACAAGCCGGAAATGGAAGCGGCAGCGTAATACTCCGTCAACTTAAGTCATGTGAGCTTGCCGTAAACGATTGGGATCGTGGGTCAGATGGTTGTGTCAATGATTCTGGCAGCCCCGCTCGGCCATACACGCGGCCGCTTGCTCGATAGCCTTCCTGGCAGCGAAGGCGGGTGACTCTTGGGCAAGCTGATAATGGAGATAGGCGGCTGCGAAGGCATCACCGCATCCGGTTGGGTCGACCTGCTGTTCGTCAGCTATCGGTGGTACGTGCACTTGCTCGGATTCAAGGTTCTGGTGCAGCGTGATTGGGTTTGGTCCGTCTGTGATGATTAAGGTGTCCACCGATGAGCGCAACTCCAACTCATCACACTGCCCGCATAAAGTTCGCCACTCGTGCGCATTGACGATCAGGAGATTCGCGAACGCCACAAGCGTTTCTACTTGTTGCCGATCCAGTAACTCCGTGTACTGGCCCGGGCACCACAAACGAACCGGTATTTGCTCAAGTTGATGTGCCGCAGTCAACATTTTTTCAGGCACATCGGGGGCGATGGCGACCCCCTCGAAGTCGATTTCGGTCCTCAGCTTCTGTAGCTCCCGGGCGTGATCGTCTTGTAAAGAGGGACCGGGATAAAACGCGGTGAATTGTGCGCCGTCGATGTCGGTGAGCACGATGCCGCGCGAGCTCAACGTGTCCGGAACTGTGCGGATACCTCTCTGCGATATCTCGAGTCGCAAAAGGTGAGCCTGATATTCGGGCACGTAATCATCTCCGACGTAAGCGAAGGGTATAGGCTCATCACCGAGGCGCTTGAGGTTGTAGGCGATGTTCATCGCACAACCACCAAAAGCCCGGTAGAGGCGCTTCAGCTTCACGTTCCTGGTGTCGGCAGCCAACCGCTGGTCGAAAAAGCCAATGTCGTCAAATGCCAGCGAGCCGCAGACGAGGATGCTCGTCACTCGTTCCTCCGGTAGAAGTCACTTCAGGCGCGACTGCCCCAATCGCGATTACCCCAATATAGTGTCCTGTCGCAAAAATAACTTCACCAATCCGCTGGTCTTTTTCGCCCTGGACAGGCAGCCGCGTCGATTGAGGCGGCTTGCGCACCCGGGACCGACGCGATCGCGACTCCCGTTATCGCACCCGTTTGGATCGGTCTACGATGGATTCGGCGCTCAACCAGAACACCAGCTGTACGCGTTTGAGCAAAGGCAGCTCGGCACTGTTTTGCCAGCGGCTCTGCCAATGCTGAACGCGACGATTTTGCCGGAGCCAGCGGTTGAATGGCGGTGAAACGCTGGAGAAACAGGCGGCGGCGGCGATAAGCAACAAAATGCCGGGAAGAACGGGAATAAAGAGCCCGATGATGCCGAAGACTAGAAAGAAAGTCCCCAGGCAGATGAGTAGCAGACGTTTGAGCATCACTTTGGTTCTCGTCACATGCGTGGGGAAGCCGGTGCAGATTCTGTGCCAAACATAACTCTATGATTTTAAAGAATAAAATAACTCTGTCTCAATCGAAGTTGGCCAATCTCGCCACTCTTGAGCGGGAAATTGATTTTACAAAACGATTACTCAAACAGTATGAGCCTTCACCTGGTTGACAGGTCGGCTGGCTATGCTAAAACCAACTGGAGTAAGTATTTGCGTTGTTAAGTTATGCGTGAACTTGTCGGACATAGATTTTCAATTGCTGGTGCCCTATATCTGATCGTTGACGTTCAGAACGTGGCTGGCGAAGTGATGGTGTACGCCGAAGACCAGGCCAAGCGGCTTGGACCTAAGCGGGCCGCTTTTCACTATGACGATATCGCCGATCTGATCGATGTGGACAAGTTCGCCTGAGCACAATCTTTGCGAAGCCTGTCTCGATTTTGAAGTCCGTCGCAAACGCGACGTGACCCTTTACTCAGCTTACCTTTGATAGTTTTGGTCTAATTCACCAGTGCCCCCGTGCCTCGCCTCATTATGCGGACATATTTTTGATTCTATTGGCATGTGGTGTACCCACAGGTACGGGATGTGCCTATGGTGAGTGGGTTAGAGAGCGTATGACAAACCAAGAAGGTTTAGCGGAAATCGTACTCCTGTTCGAGGAAGACGGTTCGTCCATCGATTCTGAAATGTTATTTTCGGAGTTCGAGGCGCTTATAAGTGGGTCGTCAGTCGGCAAGGAAACAAACTTGGATCAGCATGCCGCCAGCGTTGTCCGGGCAGTTTACGCCCAGGTTGGTGCTGGTCTCATCGTGAGGGCGATGGTCTTTTTCAAGTTCGGCGTGGACGAAGATGGCCAGGTCAAAAAGGGATTCAACCTGCCACTTACCTATCTGCTAGAACAGGCCGGACAAGGTCCGGATCTCGGCATGGGTGCAGTGCGGATGGCATCGCGTACCCAGTGTCCCGTTCCGTGGCATGCCGCAAAGCTCTGGGAACCCGAGGGCGAAGGTGATGAGAATTCGGCAATGTTAGTGCAGAAAACTGTCTGGCGAAACGGGCTGTCACTGAACGCAAGTGGGACTGGCCAGCCCATGGAGGCCGGAATCGAATTGTTCGCCTATGGTGATGAAGCCCCGACCGGCGACAAGCTGCGTACGCTTGAAAACAAGCTCATAGAGACATTTGGCGAAGACGGCAAGGTCGGTGTAAAACATCTCATTAATCAGCAAGGTGAGCAGCTCTCAAAGATCTCCGAGAAGTATCGGGCCGATCTGGAAGTGCAGCAAAAGACGTATCTGACTCAGATCCGTGGTCATAGAGATGAGATCCAGAAGCTCAAGTCGCTGTTGCGTCACGAGCAGGAGCGCAGCCGACGTCTTCAGGCAATGTTGCGGAGCTAATACGAGCTCCGATTACTCGCTTGCTCCGAAGAGAGCGATCATCACAGTTACTATAAACACCAGTGCGAATAACGCCGCGATTCCAGCAAGGACGCCGATACCGGCTGCGCGAAGCGAGGAGTGCATCACCCCACCATGTTCGCGATGATAGTTGATCGCCGCTCCCTGCAACCGGTCTGCGGCAATTCCAGCCAACCCGGTTTGTAAAACGATGAAAAGAGCGCCATAACTCGGCATTTGATATGCCAACGCACTTATCAGCATAAAACAAACAACTCCCCAGCGTATCGTTAGTTTGGCGAGTTTGTTATGGCCAAGGCTCATGTAGTTCAAATAGATCAGGAATATACCAGCGGCCAACGAGCCGAGAATGGTTGCGATCAGAATTCCGCGGACGGAATAAAGACCCTTACCACTCGAGGTACCCAGCTCCGAATCTGGTGGTTGATAGGGATCAACAGGCATTCAAGTTCTCAGCTCACCGCCGAAAGCGATCCGCCCCAAGCCTTGAGGCTCGTAGAGAACGTGCACGTTCGCAACCGGGCAACTGCAGATTCCGGCAACCATTTCGGCGACTCTCCGAGCTTCTTCTTTCAGCGCGTGCAATTCCGGAATCTGGTTTTTTAATACTTTGACCATCACAGGATTTGTTTCGAATGGCAAAATGCTGTGATTCTCCGCGTAGTGAGCTCGTTGGTGGTAGTGGACTTTCACCCAGGTTTGGGCCGGCTGACTCTGAAAGATCTCGCTTAGACCATCGGCGATCCGTTGGGGCAGGTCCTCTGCCAATGCTGCGTGGGCTTCATCTTGAAGCAGTTCGATATCAACAATGGGCAAGTTTTGCTACTCGGCTAATGCCTCTCGACGCGCACTGCGAACTCGACGCTTTATCTCTTTTTCTACTGCAGCTTTGGCGGCGTCGGTGACGGTATACATTTCGAGTAACGCGATCTCATTGTCGGTCACCTTCTCCAGAGACAGATCACTGTACTCTTTGGAGGATGGGTCTTTGAGCAAGGCTCTGCGCACTCGGTGAAACTTGGCTACTCGCTTGAGCAACTGATAATTACTGTTGCACACCGACCCCCAATATTTTGGATAGAATTTGAGGATCGATTCCCTGGGCAAATTGGAACGGCGCTGGCGCCTGGACTTCCTGCGCATGAACCCGCACTCGAGCGGGTGCACGTGTTCGAAGGCTACACTGCCGTAGAACGAGGTAATGCCTGACACCATCTTCCCTAAATTCACACCGGTTGCACGAGCCCGCTTCAGCAACGTAATGCTATGTTCGTCGCTGTAGTAGCATTCCCATGCTGCCGTGTAAGCATCCTCCCATTCCTCTTTGGACATCGTTGGATGCTCGGAACAGACATGACACAAATCGTACTTGTTGAGATCTGGCTCAAGATAGGCTCCGGACTCAACCATTTTCTTGTGATCTTCGGAGCCCGGTAGTGGGGTGAGGTAGAAGAACTCCAGCAGATCGATGGGAATCTCGCGCTTGAGGATCTCGATGTGGTGGAGGATCGATTCTTTGGTGTCGTTTGGAAAACCCAGGATGTAACCGGCAATCGTAAAGACCCCTTGGTTCTTCCAGGCTTGAACCATCGAGCGGTATTCGGTAATGCGGTTCTGGCGTTTTTTGACTTCCTTCAGATTTTCCGGGTTGATGTTCTCCAAACCGATGAAGACGCGCTTCACACCGGCATCGACGCACTTGTTGATGAAATTCGGAATTTTGTGGCACAAGGTATCAACCTGAATGACCAGGTTGAAACGAATATCTACCTCTTCCCTCAGCCCGATGAGCCGGTCGAGGATTTCTTCCCAGTTTCGGTTGCGCGCAAAGTTGTCATCGGTAATGAAGAAACGCTTCACGCCTTGAGACAGATTTCGCTTGACGATGTTAGCCACGTCCTCGCCGCTTCGGTATCTCGACTTGCGTCCTTGTACGTTGATGATGGTGCAGAAGCTGCATTCGAAAGGGCACCCGCGCCCAGCATCAAAACTCGTTTGCCCACTGACAGTACGCTTTATTCGTTCAACGGGTAGAAATGGGATGGGGGTGTCGGAAATATCAGGTAGATCGTTCATGAAGTTATAAAGCGGTTTCAGCTCGCCTTTATAGGCATCGATGAGAAATTCATCGAGCCGGTGCTCGGCTTCGCCTGCGAAGAGAGTGATGCCGAGATCCAGTGCTTCTTTAAGTTCGGTCGGCATTTCATCCAGCATGGCGATGCTGCCGCTGACATGAAATCCACCGATGGCAACCGGGACGTTCAATTTTCGAAATTCGCGGGCGAGATCCATGGCGTGTGGGTACTGGTTGGATTGCACGCCAACGAGCCCAACGACCCCACCTTTGCGTCTGATCAGGCGGGCAATACGCCTGACGTTGATTCTGGTGTTGGTTTCGTCATAGGCGTGGATGCGAAAGTCTACATCTTTACCGAGAACGCAGCGTTCGTTCGAGTCTTCAGCCAACCCGACGACCGAGGCCAATGTGTTCGATGGCATGGAGGAACGCCACCATTGAATAACGTATCCATCGTCGTCGTAGTGCGATGGTTTGATGAGCACCAGGTGGAATTTCTTCAACGAGCCATTGCTCCTTCAGCTTCCCAGGATTTCGAATATCAGGCCGAATGCGGCGAGGTAAAAACTCAACAGAGCCAGCACATAGAAAACAATGGGTTTGTTCGCCCAGTCATTCAGCAACCTCGCTCGCTTAACGATGGGTAATAGATCATAACGTGTGCCGAGGTTTTCCAGATAGCGGAATACGAAATACTGATACAGCCCACCAAAAACGACTACACCCGCCCAGGCAAATAACGCAAGCAGCAGCCATCCTTGAATATTCTCCCGACCAAACAGCAGCGTGACGAGAAGGCTGAGCGCGGCGAGTTGCACATACGATTTGGCGCTTCCTGCATACCCTTCACAGATGCGAGTTTCCCGATCGTAGCGTTCCGCCCTCTCTCTCAGTTGTGCTTCATCCATAGGCGCGGTAGTTTACAAGGCCCGCCGTGTGAGGGCTAGAGCGTCACTAAACACCAGGCGTGGTGCCGCAGGCGCTCGCCATGGCGATGGCAACACGGTTGCCTTCGTTGTTGTTTCCCCGCACCTTCCTGCACGTCTTTACCATATAATCGTTCGATTCGTCGTTGCTGACCAGTCGCTTGAGGTTACTCGGAGATGCTGATAGAGATCTTTTCTGACATCGTTTGTCCGTGGTGTTACATCGGCAAACGGAGTTTGGATAAGGTACTCGACTCACCAGCAGGTGAAGACCTCGAGCTGATCTGGCGTCCCTATCAGTTGTATCCCACCCTGCCACCTGAGGGGATTGACCGACTGGCTTTTTTGCGTGCGCGTTTTGGCAAGGGTGTTAGTTCCGATCACGTACCAGAGCGTATTAGCGTCGAGGCACAAGCCGTCGGTCTGAGCTTCGACTTCGGGGCAATAAAAATAACGCCGAACACGTTTCAAGCACATCGGATGATGGATTTCGCCTACACGAGCGGTCAGCAGCATGCGCTGGCGGAGGTGCTTTTTCGCTACTACTTCTGTGAAGGTAAAAACGTCGGAGAAATCGACGTTCTGCTCAGCGCCGCCGAGGATGTCGGGTTGGAACGAGGTGTGGTTCTGGAATACCTCGAAAGCGACGCGGGTGGTGAGGAGGTTCACCGACAACTGGCACGCGCGGCGGATATAGATGTTGCGGGCGTGCCGTATTACTTACTGGCGGAGACCTTCGCTATCCCGGGTGCGCAATCGCCTGATGTGCTGACGCAATTCATTACCCGCGCCAAGGAGCGTCTGGCCACTGCCTGACGTTCTGAGGTGCTCCATGGCATGACTATGAGACAGCTGACTCTGCAGGGTTATGGTTTGACCAGATTAGCGTGCTGTTTCGGTATTGCCCTGCTCCTCGGCTGTAGCGAACCTACCGTTGAGTGCGGTGAACGGCGACTAGCTCCCGATATCGATCTGGGACTACTCTCGAGCGGTGAACTACGCTCCCTCAGCGCGCTTCGTGGAAAAGTGGTCTACGTAGATTTCTGGGGTTCCTGGTGTTTACCCTGCAGAGAGTCTCTACCTTTCCTCAACGAAATTCGTAACAGTTTGTCACGCGATGACTTCGAGGTCCTCGCCATCAATCTCGACGAGCTGGCCGAAGATGCAACCCGTTTCCTCACCAACTATCCAGTGGACTACCCCGTTCTCGCCGATCCCGAGCACACAACTATCAGTGCCTATGGTGTCAAGGTGCTTCCCTCATCATTCCTCATCGATCGCCAGGGTCGGATATGTACGTCCCATGTCGGCTTCAAGTCTGCACAAAAAGACTCCATCGAAGAGGAGATTCACGCACTGTTGGTTCGCTAGTTGATGGATCAATTAGCAAGGTACGGGGCTGCTCATGCAGACGATCAGCTAATCAGCAGATCAAAAGCGGATGGAGACCGGGTTGGCAAGCAGGTAATATCCACAACCCAACATGTCCACCTCGATGAGTTCGCCTGCTTTGACGACAGGTTTTCTGGGTAAAACCATTTCTGGTCCTTTCACCATTCCTTCCGGAATAGTGGCCACGGCTATGCCGATCATCGAATATTTGATTCGAAACGTTCCCCAGGTAGGCGTGATAACAACCAAAAGTATTGGTCTGGAGCCCCGGTTGGGTTATCGCGAACCCGTTTTCAGTCAGTATGCGCCGGGTTGTTTCGTCAATGCGGTGGGTCTGACAAATCCCGGTGCACGCCGCTCTGCTGAGCTTTTCGCCGAACTGGAAGTACCTGATGACCGCTTCTTTTTGACATCCATCTTTGGTGGCAGCATAGAGGAATTTGTCGAGGTGGCGCGTCTGCTCGCACCATTCTCCGACGGCCTTGAGCTGAATCTCTCGTGCCCCCACGCAGAAGGTTATGGCGTGGCCATGGGGCAAGACCCGGAACTGGTGAAGGAGATCACCGCAGCGGTAAAAGCCGTAGTCGATATTCCCGTCATACCCAAACTGACACCAAACGCGCCCAACATCGGTGAAATCGCCGCAGCGGCGGTGGCCGGTGGAGCCGATGCTCTGTGCGCCATCAATACCGTAGGGCCCGGCTATTTCAGCGCTCATGGGGAGCCTGTGCTGAGCAATGAACTAGGCGGCCTTTCCGGCAAAGGGATACTGCCAACGGGGTTACAGTGCGTACGCGACATAGCCAAACAAGTTGATGTGCCTATCATCGGCTGTGGCGGCATCAGCTGCGCCGATGATGTCAGGGCCTATCAAACTGCTGGCGCAAGTATTTTTGGCGTGGGCTCCGCCCTCTACGGGATGACGTCCCTGGAGATTGAAGATTATTTCGATGTGTTAGAGGTGGACTTCGCGGGTCTGGATAACAAGAGTGAATCCCTGGTGAGCTACGAAATGGATATGGGCTTTCGTCCCGTCACTCTCCTCGAGAACGAAAGGATTACCAACGACATTTCCATTCTCACGTTTGCTCCTAAGTTGGACATCAAAGCGGGGGAGTTCATTTTCTTGTGGATTCCAGGGTTAGGGGAAAAGCCGTTCTCGGCCTTGACCGATGACCCATTCAAGCTCGTGGTGATCAATCTGGGTCAGTTTACCCAGCAACTCATTGAGCTGGAGGCCGGTACACGGGCCTATGTGCGTGGTCCCTATGGCACGCCCGCCGATCCGCCCCAGGCGTCTCGCATAATCGCGGTGGCCGGAGGAACCGGATTGGCAGGGGTGTACCAGCTTGTGCGTGACTATGGCAACGCTGACATTTTCATTGGGGCGCGCAGTGCCGAGCGGCTCTATTTCATCGACGAATGTGAGGCCTGCGCAACGGTGCACCTGGCCACTGACGACGGCAGTCGCGGTTTCCACGGCGTGGTAACCGAATTGCTGCACCAGCATCTGGAGTCCTTGTCGGAGGAAGAGCTACGCAACGTCGTTTTCTACAACTGTGGTCCGGCACCCATGGTGCATGCTGCCTTGCGGGTGCAGCGCAGGTTTTGCTCGGATGCACAGATTTTCAACTCCATCGACTACCTGACAAAATGCGGTGTGGGAATTTGTGGCGCTTGTACAGCACCCGATGGGCGCCGTGCTTGCGTGGATGGCCCCTTTTTGCAGGCCGGTTAACCTCGCAATTAGCCCACCTTTGCTTAGTCCACCTTGGGAAGAACGAGTTTTGGCGTGACGGGCATGCTGAAAACGTGTTTGGCCATCGCATCATACACATGACCGCATTGGTCGCAGTGGATCACCAGAAACCACGGTTGTTTGGTTTTCGAGCGTTCTTCGCTTTCCTTGGAAACGATGTGTGACATCCCTTCCACGGCACATTCCGGACACTTGGGTTCCGCCATCGTTTAGTCCAGCCGCTGGTCCATATGATGGGCGGGCATAATGCCCGTTGACCTGCCGACAATTTTTGCAGGGACACCGGCGACGGTGGCTCCTGGTGGCACGTCTTGTAGGACCACGCTACCGGCACCGACTTTGGCGCCTTCACCCACCTCGATATTACCGATGACCTTACACCCCGAAGCGAGCAGAACGCCGCGGCGGATCTTGGGGTGGCGATCACCGGTTTCTTTGCCTGTGCCTCCGAGCGTCACGGAGTGGAGGATCGATACGTCGTCTTCGATCACGGCGGTTTCGCCGACGACGATGCCGGTTGCGTGGTCGAGCATCAGGCCTGAACCGATTTGAGCCGCAGGATGAATATCAACGCCTAAGGTCACACTGATCTGGTTCTGGAAAAAGCGTGCCATGGTCTTACGGCCTTGATTCCACAACCAATGAGAAATCCGATAAGCCTGTAACGCGTGAAAACCCTTATAAAAAAGAAACGGTGTGGACAGGTCTTCACAAGCGGGATCTCTGGCGTAAGCTGCCAACATGTCGATTTCCGCGGCTTTGAGAATCTCCTCGTCGTCTTCGGTGGCTTCCTTGACCACGTCGCGTATTAGCATGGTCGGGAGCATCGGGTTGTCGAGTTTGCTGGCAAGGCGAAAACTCAGCGCTGAGCCGAAAGACTTATGATTGAGGATCGTTGCATGGAAGTAGCTACCGAGTATGGGCTCTTCGGTGGCTTTCAAGCGGGCTTCCTCGCACATGATTTCCCAGAGAGACTCATGGCTGGATAGATCCAGGCAGGATTCCTGCTGAACCTGAGCCAGAATCCGGGTATATCTTTCGTCCAATGCTTGGCTCATGTCCGATTTCCACTGCCTGATTGCCGAGAAGGGCAAATGAGCCTATGCAACCGCGTTGAGAATGCAAGCATTGTGGTGTAGCCCTGGCCTAATGTAGGGTGATGCGTTTGGTAAGACACGGGCGGAAATGACAAGTTCCTTCTCGACTGTCGGGTTGATCGGCCGCCAGGGGAATCCGCAGATTCTCGAAAGCGTCGTGGCTGTTGCACAGTGTCTCGTCGGACACGGCGTCGATCTGGTCGTTGAAGACAGTACCGCACCCATGCTCAACGGTACTGGGCATGAAATACTCACCCGGCTGGAACTAGGCGAACGTTGCGATCTCATCGTGGTTGTGGGCGGTGACGGGAGTCTCTTAGGGGTAGGGCGTGATCTTGCTCACGCTCAGGTGCCGGTGCTTGGGGTCAACCGAGGTGGTCTGGGCTTTCTGGCAAACATTTCTCCGGATCAAATCGAGACAAAAATCGCTGCAGTATTGGCCGGCAAGTTCACCATAGAGGATCATTTTCTGCTCGATGCTCGAATTTGGCGTGGCGATAAGGAGGTAGGAAACTCACCGGCGCTGAACGATGTTGTCGTGCATCTCGGCGGCATGGCTCGGATGATGGAATTTTCTCTGTGGGTGGATGACCAGTTTGTTTACGATCAGCGTTCCGATGGCGTAATCGTCGCATCGCCAACGGGCTCTACGGCCTATTCTCTGTCTGCTGGTGGGCCGATCATGCATCCCGGTCTGGATGCGATCGTTATTGTGCCGATGTTTCCCCATACGCTGACCTCCAGGCCGTTGGTGGTGAGCGGGCAGGCAGAGATCAAGGTAATTGTCGGCCATTCTGAGGTTGGTTACCCCGCCCAGATCAGCTGCGATTCCCAGGTGGAACAGGTTCTCGAGGCGGGTGATGAGGTGCGGATCTCCAAATATACCCAGCCGCTTCGGCTGCTTTATCCGTTAGGCCATAGTTTCTTTGAAAGCTGCCGCAGCAAGCTGGATTGGGCCAGCCGGTTAGGCGACCGCTGAAGTTTCGAGAAATGCGGGGCATTCAAGCCAAGGACCAGTTAGTTCTTGTCCAGAAATTGCCGTCCTACTACGTCCGCTGCGCCCGCGTGAATTTCTTCGGTCGTCTTACTACGTAAGACTCGCATTTTCCTTCGGAAAAGGATACGTACGTAGTGCGTACGCAGTGGGCATCCATGCCCATCACGCTAGTTCCCGCCCATTCTGGACAGGAACCAGCTAGTCAAGCGGCTTGTCGAGGTCGCGCAACACGCCTTCGTCGCCGACGGTTACCTGCACGATGTTGCTGCGGGCATCGGCCAGAACAGTTCGTGCTCCATTGTCGCCTTCGAGCATGGCGAGCGCCCCATAGTGGGCCGGGGTGAATCCGACGGGGTGTCCTGGTTGGCCCTCATAGACGGGTTGCACGATGGCACCGTTATCGGCGGATGCAAGCGTTTGCTTGAGCAGGGAAAGCGTCTCACCACTCACATAAGGCATATCCCCCAGGGCTACGAAGAGGTAATCCCAGGCGCTTTTAGCCTGAACGCCGCTCGCCAGCGAATGACCCATGCCAAGCTCTGCGTCCTGAGCGACAACGAAGTCTGGCGAGCCCAGCTCAGTGATGAGGGTTTGATCTTCCTCACGTATCACCACGGCGACGTTGTCGAACACCGTCTGATACTGCGCACAGGTAGCTGCTAACAGAGTCTTGCCGTTGGCGAGCCGATAACGGCGTTTGTCGCTACCGAAGCGGCGAGCAAATCCAGCGGCGAGGATGATGACGCCACCGTTCATTCAACTGAGCAGATCGGTAGGTGGTCCTATCAACCGACGCTTAACGCGGCTCGTGCGCCGAGCTCGGCAAGTTGCGTGCGTGCCGCCGCTACCTGGTGCTGCCGCACGGCAGTGATCTCCGCAAGGATCGCGATGGCGATTTCCGGCGGTGTTTTGCTGCCGATGGGCAATCCAATCGGGGCATGTAGGTTGGCAATCTCTGCGGGGGTCAGATCCAGTGCCGCGAGTCGTTCTCGGCGACTGGCGGAAGTGCGCGTAGAACCCATAGCGCCAATGTAGAACGCGTCGGTTTTTAATGCTTCCATCAAGCCCATGTCGTCTATGCGAGGATCGTGAGTGAGCGCCACAATCGCCGACGATGGATCTGCAGCGTGCTTTTTCACTGCATCGTCTGGCATGTCGTTTACCAGACGCACACCGGGAACGTCAAAATCGGCGATCAGGTGCTCGCGGGGATCGCATACGGTGACGTCGTAATCGAGGTTCTTTGCCATGTCTGCCAAGTACTTCGATACCATACCGGCGCCGATGATAAAAAGCTGATAGTGCGGACCGTAGGTATGGGTAAGCACTTCGCGATCGGAGTCCCAGTCGAGGGGTTGGTGGACCGCTACATCGAGATACGAAAATGAGCGGGATTTCAGATCGACACAGCGCTGCACACAGCGCCGCTGTACCAACCGTTCATTGAGATGTGCGAAGTGGTCAATGCTTTTTGCATCCGGTGTTACCGGCTCCACAACGATATAAAGATGCCCGCCGCAGGGTAAGCCGAGCTTTTCGGTTTCTTCGCTGGTGATGCCGTACTGAAAAAACTGTGCCTGTTCGGCTGCCAGCTCACCCCGGGTCAACTTCTCGAGCAGGTCGTCTTCCACACAGCCACCGGACAGCGAGCCAACGATATGACCACCAGGGTCGCAGGCGAGCAGAGAGCCAACCGGGCGGGGCGAAGAGCCCCAGGTTTGCACAACAGTGGCCAGCCAGCAGGGTTGGCCGTCTTGCAGCCAGGCATTAACCTGGTTGAGTACTTCGCTGTCTACCGCCTGCATCGCTATTTACCGCACATCGATATAGTCTCGCAGTTTACTACCACTTAAGCCTTCCTTCATGCGAGTTATCGAAACAGTTCTGAACGAAGATTTATCTTTGTTTTCGGGCTACCTGCACCAACAGCGTATTGTGCACCGGATCTTCGAGGAGCGCGGTCAGCAGGTGCTCGAGATCGCTGATGCGGCACATGGCGAGGTCGTTCGGGCGGCGTATCGAGCGTGGCAGTCGGGGGATCTGAAAATCCGGGCGTTGCCCTCGAGCGAACCGAAAGCGTTCAAGCGGGCGTTTTCTGCCGTCGCCCGATACCCTGCATTGACCTCAGTGGTGTTGCTTGCGCTGCTGGCATTCCCGTTCACCTGGCCCCTGGCTGACGATCGTTTGACGTTGATCGCATCCTGGTTGACGGTGATCGATCTCGGCAGTGCCGTGCGGGCACCGACGTTCATGGAGCTTCTGGCGGATTTTCAGCCCTGGCGGTGGGTTACGCCGATTTTTGTGCACTACGGCGTAGTGCATCTGCTGTTTAATTGTGCGGTTGTCCTCGAACTTGGCCGACGGGTAGAGTCGGGTACTTCCAGCTGGGGGTTTCTGACGCTTGTGTTGGTATTAGCCCTCGTCAGCAACCTGGGTCAATACGCGGTTTTACCCAACCCGAACTTTGGTGGCCTTTCAGGTGTTGCCTATGGATTGCTCGGATATGTGTTGGCACGCAATCGTCTCACCCCGGATGAAGCCTGTTGGCAACTCCCGGTGGGGCTTGCTGGAAGTCTGCTGTTTTTCCTCGTGGTATTCACCACTGGGATCACCGAGCCGTTTGGTCTTTACGTAGCGAATGGGGCTCATTGGGGCGGATTGGCTACCGGCGCGTTATGTGCCTTGGTGTTTGCCAGGTCGAGACCGGGAACGGGATCTCGCGATGTGCCGGGTTCCGCGTGAATAAGGAGGGTATCGAAGGTCCTTTAGAGAAGCTCAAGGCTGTCCGCGGGGAGGTGGTTGAGTACCAGTTGCAGGTGGGGGATCGGACGATTGGGCTGAACCGCCTCGTTGGTAAAGGGCTTGAGATTCGTTTTCTGGATCAGATCAGCTGCCGTAACTGCGCAGCGCCGTCCCGCAAAAGTTATGGCGGTGGGTACTGTTATCCGTGCTTCAAGAAGCTCGCGCAGTGTGACCTGTGCGTGATGAGCCCTGACCGGTGCCACTATGCCCAGGGTACCTGCAGAGAACCCGATTGGGGTGACGAGTTCTGCATGCAACCGCACCTGGTTTACCTTGCGAACTCGAGCGGCGCCAAAGTAGGGTTAACCCGCCTTGGCTACGAGATCGGCCGCTGGATGGATCAAGGTGCCACCCAGGCACTGCCTATTCTCAAGACGCCTACCCGGCATATTGCAGGACTCACGGAAGTTGCACTCGCGCAGCACCTGACCGATCGTACGGACTGGCGGGCACTCGTGAGCCGCGACGCGCCACTCGTAGATCTCACCCAGCTTCGTGAAAAACTGCGTAATCAGGTCAGGGATCTCCCCGTAGAGGCCGTATGGCTCGAAGATGCCAGCGAAGAGCAATTTCGCTACCCCGTTGCAAGTTATAGCCCGACGCTCGAACGCCTACGTCTGGATGACGACGGATTGATTCATGGCGCACTGCTCGGTATCAAAGGGCAATATCTGATTTTCGACACAGGGGTGTTCAACGTTCGTCAGCACACCTCCTACCTTGTTTCGGCTCGAGGTCTCGAGCGACCGCCGACGCCGCCCGAGCTTAAGAGCAATGATCAAATGGAGCTGTTTTCGTGAGTAAAGACGCCGACCCGAGGGCTATATATCTTAAAGATTATCAACCGCCTAAGTACCGAACATTAGAAACTAGATTAAGTTTCGATATTCATGACGGCAGCACAGAAGTGCGTAATGATCTGACCCTCGTGCGTGATCCACACGCGCCGGCTGATGCGTCGCTGGTGTTGGACGGTCAGGACCTGGAGTTGGTTTCCGTTACCCTCGATGGCGAGACCTTGAGCGGCAACGAATATCAGGTGGACGATAGTTCGCTGACTATTTTCTCGCTACCGGGCGCATGCGAAGTCAGCGTGGTGACGCGCATCAAGCCGGAGGAAAACACCGCGCTCGAAGGACTCTACAAGTCGCGCACCATGTATTGCACACAGTGCGAGGCTGAGGGGTTTCGCAAGATCACCTACCATCAAGACCGCCCCGATGTACTTGCCAAATTCACAACAAGCATCACCGCAGATGCAGACATGTACCCGGTTCTCCTGTCAAACGGAAATCCTGTTGCGGATAACACCCAAGATGGGCGACGCACCGTCACGTGGGAAGACCCGTTTCCCAAACCGAGTTACCTTTTTGCGCTGGTGGCGGGTGACCTGGAGGTAATCACCGACACCTTCACGACCATGAGTGGCAGGTCGGTAGAACTCAGGATCTATTCAGAATCGCACAACATTGGTCAATGCAACTACGCGATGGAGGTGTTGCAGCGCGCAATGCGCTG
This sequence comes from Gammaproteobacteria bacterium, assembly GCA_004356895.1. Taxonomy (GTDB): domain Bacteria; phylum Pseudomonadota; class Gammaproteobacteria; order Pseudomonadales; family Azotimanducaceae; genus SMWK01. Next base: position 4,854 of record SMWK01000164.1, on the reverse strand, counting down.
GGACGAGCAGGTATTCGGCCGGGAATACGACTTGGATATCTTCATGATAGTCGCTGTCGAAGATTTCAACATGGGCGCCATGGAAAACAAGGGGCTCAACATTTTCAACACATCATGTGTATTGGCGTCGCCTGATACGGCGACAGACTCATCCTACCTGCGCGTCGAGGCGGTAGTCGCCCATGAGTACTTTCACAACTGGTCAGGCAACCGGGTAACCTGTCGGGATTGGTTTCAATTGAGCCTCAAGGAAGGTTTCACGGTATTTCGTGATGCGGAGTTCTCCTCGGATATGAACTCGCGCACGGTCAAGCGTATCGAGGACGTCAGCTTTCTGCGTGCAGTACAGTTCGCCGAAGATTCAGGTCCGATGGCTCATCCGGTGCGCCCGGCTTCCTATATTGAAATCTCCAACTTCTATACCACCACGGTGTACGAGAAGGGCGCGGAGGTGGTGGGGATGTTACGCACCCTGCTCGGACCCGAACGGTTTCGTGCTGGGTCCGACCTCTACTTCGAGCGTCACGATGGCAGTGCGGCAACCACCGACGATTTTCTCGCGGCCATGCAAGCGGTGAGTGAAGTGGATCTGGAACAGTTCCAGCGCTGGTACGAGCAAGCCGGTACACCGTTGCTTGTCGTGTCGAGTCATTGGAACGCGGGAACCTTGACGCTTGAGATTACTCAGAGTTGCCCGGCGACACCCGGGCAGCCGGAGAAGCTGCCGTTTCACGTGCCGATTATGCTTGGGTTACTTAGCCGTCACGGCGCTCCGCTCAATTGTGCCGACCTCGACTGTTCTTTCAGCGACGTTTTCGAACTTCGAGAAACAAGCAACTCCCTGTTGCTGCATCTCAGGTCGGAGCAGGCTGAACTAGTCATTCGCGGGCTCGATAGCGAGCCCCAGGTGAGTTTCCTGCGTGATTTTTCCGCGCCGGTGCGTGTCGAATTTCCACGTTCTTTACAACAGCTTAGCTTGCTGGCCGTGCACGATCCTAACGGCTTCGCCCGTTGGGATGTCATGCAATCGATTCTGGTCGCAGAGATCGATCGGCTCATTATGGAATCTGGCGAGCCGAGCCAGTTCGTAGTGGATCTGTTCGCGACGTTGCTCGATAAAACAATCGCTTGTTCCGCGGATGCCGAACAATTGTTCATGTTTGCAGTAATGCTCAACCTGCCTGATGAGAACTATCTTTTCCAGCAACAAACCGCCATCGATGTGGACGGTATCTGTCGCGCGCGCGATTTGCTCAGGCACTCGTTGGCCGTTGCCTTGAAAGAGAGGTGGCACTCGCTGTATGAGGTCAATGAGATTACCGATGGATATCAACCGGACGCACTTTCCATGGCGCGGCGCGAGTTGCGTAACATCGCGTTTGCGTATCTCACCGAAGCGGCCGCTGCGCATGAAGCGCAGATGCTCATCGAAGCCCACTACAATTCTGCGGACAATCTCACTGATCGACGCGCTGCGTTGTCTGCGGTCGTCAACTGCGATGTTTTAGCGGATGAATTTCGTCAGCAGTTACTCGATGACTTTCTTCAGCGCTGGCAGAACGAATCTCTTGTCGTAAACGTATGGTTCTCCGTTCAAGCGACCAGCCGGTACGCTAACGCCGCGACGATTTGCCGCCTGGAAGAACATGCGGCGTTCGACAAGCGCAACCCGAATAAGCTGCGTGCGGTGTACGCGGCGTTCGGTCAGATGAATCAGCGGAATTTCCACGCAAGCGACGGCAGCGGATACGATCTGTTAGCTCAACGGATCATCGACCTGGATCAGTTCAATCCACAGATTGCCGCTCGGTTGTTGCAACCGTTAACTCGTTGGCGCCGCTACGATGAGCAACGTCGTGAGTTGATGCGTAAAGCGCTGGAACGAATCGCTGCACGAGAAAAGTTGTCCAAGGATGTCTTTGAGGTAGTGGCCAAAAGCCTGGAAGCGGAAGGATGAGCGTAGTGCGGACAAACCGTACCTTAGTGTGTATTCCGCAAACACGGTCGCGGTCTCGACAAGGCTTTAGCAAAGCACTTTTTCAAGGGTGAGGGTTCGAAGGCTGTAACCGACGCATGTGTCTGTATTTGGACGTTATCTGTTCAGGTACCTTGCTTGAATTGCGAGCAACCAGCCCGGGCAGCCAAGCCACCAGCGGCGATTCCCCAACCACTCGTACAGACCCGAATATAGCCATCCGAATCCGAACGCAGCCAATGCGAAAAACTCAGCCCAGAACGCTCCTCCGTAGCCGGGAAGCGACGCGTCTCTTGATACGGATACGAAGACCAGTGATATCAGCATGACGAGGCAGCAGACAGCATAAACAACAGATCGACAGGCACCTTTTTTCTTGCCCCACGCGCGGAGAGTGAAAACAACCATTATCGAAAACAGCATGAGAAAAAAAACGATGGCGCTGAGAGAATGGATTGTTGCTGGCGTCGTGTAGAGCAAACTCGCAATATTTTGGATGTAGTCGGGAACGCAACTGGAATCGGGCAACCCACACTTGGTAGTTCCGGTAGGGAAGATCGCGACGAGGAACACCGTGAACGATGCAACCTTCGCTGAGCCGTACTCGATCCAGTTCCTCGTCTCAGAATGCGGGCTTCCTTTGTACGCGCCCAGGAAGGCTGAGATGATAAACAACAGCCCGACAAACAGATCTTGGGCATCTGTGTGATAAGACGCGCTGATAGATCCGAGGGCTTCGCCAGATACGATTGCTGTGACCACAGCGATTCCCAATGCAATCAAGCCCACAAGCCCTCGAATCATGCGATAGCTAAATACCTGTTCGACCCTGGTCTTCGTATCATTCATGGGATCTTCCTTGTTGCCTGCTTCTTTTTGCCGGTACCATCGTCTTTTCGATCTCGCCCGCTGCCGGGACACCCTTGGCAGGCTTGGCTTCCCATTCCATAACAGGTTTCGCACTTGTCGTCACTCATGATTTTCAGTTTGCTTTGTTTGGGTCAGGGCATGATCTTGACATTGGCTATCAGGGAGGGGGGATGCGCTTTATATCTTGTCCTTTTCTGGTTATTACCTTCGCCGCGACTTTGGGTGGCTGCAGCAAACAACACGATGGGTACGCCTATGTCTGCGCTCTCCGTTCATCCCGGTATGATGGTTGCGCCATGAAAGTTGTCCTGAAGGTTATCCTCAGCTTCGCGCTCAGCCTCGTGCTCATCCTGCTGGCGATGATTGTCTTCGCCTTCTGGAAGCCCGTAACCGCGTCGAAAACCATCTGGCCCGTGGTGGAAAACTACATGCTGGAAGAACCATTCCTGGGCATCACGGCGAACGGCACAGTGATACCGGATCTCTTCCGCATCGAATCGACGGGGGTAAGCACGCAACCCGTGGTGGCTGCGGCCAACAACTTCATCGCCAGTCTGAGCGAGGCGCAACGCGGGCGCCTGCTCTTTCCAGTAGATGATCTGGAGTGGCGGCGCTGGGCAAACATCCACATCTCGACGCGCCAGGGGGTGGGCCTGCTGGAGATGAACGAATACCAGTCGCGCGCCGCAATGGAGTTGCTTGGCACCGGCCTGAGTTCGCGTGGTCTCAAAACCAGCCGTGACATCATGCGCCTGGAGGGTCACCTCGCCGATCTCATGGACGATCACGAACAGTACGGCGAAAAACGCTACTGGTTCACGATCATGGGCGAGCCGTCCATGACCGAACCCTGGGGCTGGCAGATTGACGGCCATCACCTGATCATCAACTACTTCCTGCTCGGCGATCAGGTGGTGGTGACACCCATGTTCATGGGCTCAGAGCCAACGAGCGCTGCGACTGGACGCTTCGCCGGAACAGCCATACTCGAAGAGGAGCTCACCGCAGGGCTTGCACTCATCAATTCACTCGATGAAGAGCAGAGATCCGTCGCAATCGTCAAGCAAAACAAGATAACCAACAACAACCGTGGCGAGCTGTTTCAGGACAACGCTATCGTCGAGTACGCAGGAATTTCTCTTGCGCAACTAACACTTGCGCAACGTGAACGCGCCCTGGAATTGATCACTCTTTATATCGGCAACATCAGTGAGGGGCATGCCGAGATAAAACTCAGTGAAATTGTTCGCCACTGGAACGATACCCACTTCGCCTGGGTTGGTGGCACCGATCCTGCGAGTATTTTCTACTACCGTATTCACAGCCCGGTGGTGATGATCGAATACGATCATCAGAAACCCGTCGCCCTCGATGGGCCGGACCTGCCCAGCCAGGACCACGTGCACACCGTTGTGCGCACTCCCAATGGCAACGACTACGGTAAGGACCTGCTGCGCCAGCACCTCTCCCAACACGGACACTGAAGACGCTGACTATCGACAATCAGCCGTTTCTGGACTTGTTAGAACAAAACGTTCAGGAAAACCGCAACCAGAGGTGATGAAAACCGCGCAGCAGATGCGAAGGCACCCGTTCGTTTTTCCCGGATGCTCGTTCGACTGAACCAAATCGCGCGACGAGCGCCTGCATTGCCGCTTTCGCCTCCATCCGTGCAAGCGGCGCGCCGATACAGAAATGAATGCCGAAGCCGAAAGTGTGGTGGTGGTTCCGCTTACGGTCGAGTCTGAACTCGTGCGGCGCATCATAGTTTCGTGGATCACGGTTCGCTGCCGCCATGATTACATGCACATTATCGCCGACAGCCACATCCTGACCGTGATAGTGCATGGGTTTCAGCGCCTGGCGCATCAGGAACTGAACCGGGGCATCAAAGCGCAGTGTTTCTTCGATGCCCGCATCAATGAGTGTCGGATCGGCGGTGAGTTGGGCGTATAGATCAGGTCGGTCAACCAGAACGTTGAGGTAGTTGCCCAGCAAATTTGTCGTGG
>SMWK01000163.1 GCA_004356895.1 Gammaproteobacteria bacterium | reverse complement strand
GGTTCGTGGTTTAGCTGCATCCTCTCGCGAAAGAGATTATCCTTCCATTCCTTGTAACTGCCTCCCCGAATGTAAGTATGAGAAAAACTTTTCCTCGTCATTCATTAATCTCGAATGTAACATAATACCCTTCATTATGTTTACTCCTCGAAGTCTCGATAGCCCAAGAGACCTCTCCGCTCTTCATACTCCCTGACGGCTTCCTCCGCCATGCCGGCCAGTTGATCTTGCGTGCCAGCGAACGCGGCATCCCACTGCCTCTCGGCGTCGAGTTCTTCGATGATGACGTGGGCGTAGACGTCCTGCTCCTTCTCGGGGAGCTTCGAGAGTTTCTCGATGACCGTCTGCAGCAGTTTCGTCACGGCCTCAGCATACCTCTTTTTTCGAATGACGCAAGTGATGGTCTCCCTGTTGGGAGTGGTTGTAGATTAACGCTCCATCAAAAGATCCAGGGTGTGGTCGGACAGCGGTCCTGGAGGTACATTGACCGCTTGCCCAGAGGTTGATTCAACACATGCCGAAAGCACAAGCAAGGAAACGGCCACGGCGAGGGGCGTTCCTTTGGTTTTTATCATGCCCATCCTCCTTGCGGTGATCGGTTTCAGTTTTGCATGAGTACATGGCGCTCAAGCATGCGACGTCTGACCACGGCACCATAGACGTTTCCATCTGCATCCACGCCAAGGCCTTCTGCGCCGGAATGAGGATTCGTCAGCGGTTCCATGTCTTCGATAAAGGCATCCACGCTCCCATCCACTGCCGAACCGATGCGTATCCCTTTCATGATACCCAGCAGCTCACCGGCCCCGGTATCCGGGGCGGATTCGGAATCGGCCACATAAATCCTGTCGTCAGGGGTGATAAAAATACTGCTGGGACGTCCAAACTGGTGCCATACGTCAAGCAGTTCGCCTTCCTGGGTAAAAATCTGGATGCGGTTGTTTTCCCGGTCGCCGACAAACAGACGTCCCTGAGAGTCCATCGCGATGGTATGCGGTTCACTGAGCAGGCCCGGTTCAGACCCCTTGCCGCCCCACTCCTTGACATAGGTGCCGTCGGCAGCGAAGTGGACCACGCGATTGTTCAGGCCGTTACGGTGGCTGTCTGTGACGAAGATATCCCCGTCTCCGGGATCAATCACGACATCGGTCGGCTGCGCTAACAGCCCCGGCGTCGAACCCGCGACGCCGGCCTCGCCCAGGGTCATCAGGATGTCGCCATCGGGACTCAGTTTAAAAACCTGGTGCCCCTGCGTGTCATTGCCACGGGCATCGGCAATCCAGAGATTGCCCTGCCGATCCACCGTCGCGCCATGCGGCCACACGAAAAGACCTTCCCCGAAGGCAGCCAGCAGGTTGCCCTCGTAGTCGTATTTCATAATGGGGGGCTCACTGCGTCCGTCGCAGGAGTTTTCAAAACAGCGATGGACCACATAAATGAACCGGCCATCCGGAGACGGTTCAACAGCCGTTACCGCAGCCCAGACCATGCCTTCCGGCAATTCGCCCCAGTCCCGCTGCGTCTCATAGGGACGCGGCAAATCATTACGCACGCCATGCGCTACGGGCTCAGCCTGGAGAGCTGGTGCATCTGCCATCGAAACATCATTCTTCGCTTGCGAGCACGCAGAGAGTGCAAACCAGGAAAAGAGTAACGAGAAGGGGAGTATGACTTGTCTTCTATTCATTGAATCCTACCTGCGATGGTGATGGTCTCCCTGTTGGGAGTGGTTGTAGATTAAGGTACTTTGTGGCTTGTTTCATCCACAACGGTACCTGCGATGTCCGATTTCGCGCAAGTAGGCGACCTTCCCCCTACCCTGCCCTCGCTGGAGCCTGATCGCCGTCGGCCAGCTCGCCGGCGATCACCTGGTACTTAAAAAAGTTAGGATTGGCTCTCTTGCACCGGCTTCACGAATTCGGGAGATTCAAAAACATGACGCCGGAAACTCTGCATAACCGCTTCGTTCATTTTGGGGACTTCGCCTTTCTGTTTTGCGTCTCGATACTTCTCAAATGCTTCCCCCCCCATTAGCTGGCCATACTTTCTCGCCGCCATCTCGCCCAACCTCGCCCGTACATCCTCGGGGAGTCTCTCAATCTGTGTATCTATCTCGCGGTTCCTTGCCGCTTCCTCTTCTTGCTGTTTGCGCTCTGCGGCCTCTCGTGCTGCCCTAGCTGCCTCTTGCTGCTTCTTCGCCTCGACGTGCTGTCCCTCAACCTCAACCTCGATTTTGGTCCTTTTGGGTCGGTAATCTTTCTCGATGGCGTCTCGGGCTATAGCTGGTATACTTTCAATCCTCTCTCCTCTCGAAATCTTTGCCTCGATGATATCGAGATTTCCTGTGATCCGCCCCTCATCGTACTTGCCGATTATGTCTTCAGCCGTGGTCTCAAGTCCAAACTCAGCAAGCCTCTTTTCTAAAGGGCTTGTCTCTCCTTTTCCGTCCTCGACAATCACTTCGTAACGAGCAGTGCCAGGTTGGTTTTCTAGGTCAAATGATAGTTGAGAGTTGTTTTTGATAGTGAATTTCAGGGCGACGATCCGCCTTTTCTCGCGCTTGGGGGGCTCTAGGGTTACCAGAATATCGGAGTGATCGTTTACTTCTTTGATCGCAGGATTTAAGACCCGTCTCCGGAACTCCTTAAACGCCGAATATGTCCCCTCCTGGACTCCGAGCAAATCCCTCCAGGTTTCCAATTCAATCCATCCAGTTGATCCGATCTTCCGAAACCGAATGCAGTTCTCATAGAGCGCTAGAGAATAACCGCTACGAAACTCTCGCTGCACACTCAGGTTGATCCGAGCATAGATCTCCGGCTTATATAGCTTCTCTCGTAATTCTGGACTGTACCCATAAGTGCAAATCCCCTTTCTCACTTTTGCGTAAGCCAGAAAAGGAGACGCTTCCCAACCACCTTCGTCATCGTCAAGAGCATTCCATTGAATTACTATCGTCATAAGAGAAAGAATCGACTCCTTTAGAAGTACTCCATCCTTGCTATCAAACCCCGCCACCGCAGCTAAATCCCTTATCCTAATGTGATGACGACTTTCAGTCTCCAACTCATTATAGGCATTCAGAAGAAGGACATTCGCAACCTTCCTCTGAAGTAAGGTCAGCTTGCCGCGCGTGTGAACTGCCCCAACATGCTTTTTGATCTCTGTCTTCGCCAAAGCTTGCACCGACATTATTGGGGAAAAAGGCTCCTCAGCTAGGTTACTCCCTCAAGGTGTACAAGATAAGTATTTTTTGTACACTTTATTGCCCCGTAAACGTACACTTTTCGCCCCGTATCTGTACACCTTACACCCCGTATCTGTACACCTTACACCCCGTATCTGTACACCTTACGTCGCGTAAACTATTATAAATAAAGGGTTCCTGAATCGTAAACGTTATTAAACTCTTTTAAACATTATTAAACAACAACAGCGCCCCGTATCCGTACACCTTTCATGTTCTCCGTTATTGCAAGACTTCATTTGCTGCTGTTATTTTGATTTTTTTCTTTCTCCTGATCAACCGTTATTGCAAAACCACTTGACTCAGCATGGGTTGTGGGTAAAATACAAATACCGGGGGAAAGGGACGGCGCAACGTTTCTTTATCTATTCTTCTGTGCAATAACGGACATTTAACGGGTCTGCAGGCGCTGTTGGATCGAGTGTGCGAAGCCTCTCAAAAGAATTTCCCTGCCCGCATGAACACTTTTATTGCTCAACTCAGACGAAAAGCCTTATCTTAAGCGACATCTCGTTCATCCGTTCATCTGTTCATCCGTTCAGAGACCTGCATGATTGTCATCGGTTTTCTCAATCCCAAAGGCGGATGCGGTAAAACCACGCTGGCCACCAACCTGGCCAAAGCGTTGTATCTCGACGGCTACAGCGTGCTGGCCGTCGATTCCGACCCGCAAGGAACACTGCGGGACTGGTACAGCGCGCAGGACGAGGACGCGGAAGGGCCAGACATGGCGGCCTTGGACCCGAAGGCGATTGCACGCGGCCTCAAGGGCATCGGGAACGGATACGACATCGTCCTCATCGACGGCGCGGCCAAGATCGAGGCCAGGGACTCCGTCAACCTGGTCAAAGCCTGCGACGTCGTCCTTATCCCCATACAGCCGACGCCGGCTGATATATGGGGTGCCAGTGACTTGGTCGAGATCATCCAGGCACGGCAGGCCATCACCGACGGCTTTCCCCTGGCCGCATTCGTCATCAGCCGTCAGATCGTGGGTACGAAGCTGGCCGAAGGTATCGCCGGCGTCCTTGAAGAGTTTGATGTGCCAGTATTCCGCTCACGCACGAGCCAGCGCGTGATTTATGCCGAGTCGATGATACACGGGTCATCTGTAGTGGACAACGAACCGCGCGGCAAAGCGGCCGGTGAGATTCGAGCCATCACAAACGAACTGCTGGAGCTTCTGAATGGCGAAGAAAGGATTTGACGATTTCAGCGTGAAGACACGCCGGAGCCACAACAGCGCCACGGCCAAAGCGAAAGAGATAGCCGCCACGGAGGAAACCGTACGGCTCAATTTGGAAGTGCCCAAGTCGCTACGCGATGCTGTCAAGATCCAGGCTGTGACGGAAGGACTGAGTATGAAGGAGTTCGGGACGAAGGTGTTTACCGAATATCTAGAAGTGAACAAATGAACAACCGTTCAAATGAACGAATGAACGGAATATATTTACCCCTCATTTCCTCTTTTGATATGATCCGGGGGTTTCCCCGTTGTTTGGCACCTCGTTTTCCAAAGCTTGCGGTGACGATCACGCCGAACGGCAGGCGAGTCGTCTCGGGATTATGGGACAATACGCTGAAGGGGGGGGGCCTCGAGACAGGCGTGCTGATCTGTACCTTCAATTACGAAGGCCGAGTACCCTGTGCAGCAGTGGCACCGGGCGGGCGCACGTTCGTCGCGGGGGACGCTGCGGGCTGGGCATATTTTCTTCGGTTAGAGAAGAGATGAAAGGCCATCTCACCGGTAGCTCAATCATCCCAAAAGGTAATCCTTTTAGGACAGGAAGGAAATAAGTTTGCGACCCGAGGTACCCTCTTTCACCTCGATC
>SMWK01000162.1 GCA_004356895.1 Gammaproteobacteria bacterium | reverse complement strand
GCCAAAGCATGAATCCCCAAGGTTGAGCGGACTTGAGCTGAAGTCCGATTACTACATCACCGAGACGCGCCACACTTTATCTACGGGGGGCTACAGTACGAGTTTTTCGGTCAGAAGCATGTATGACTAAACGGTGAGACACCAGCCCAAGCGCCGAGTACGCTCATTGTGGTGTGACAGCCGAAGATACGGGTTTCGGCCATGACCTGGCATTCAAAGGTTCCGTCGTTTGAGTAAATTCGCGTAATACTGACACGCTTTGTGACTCCCGCGAAGGCAATCCAGGTTGGCCACCGTTTGAAGCACCATCCAATCCTGGTGGTTGCTGTGGTGCATGGTGGGGTGCCCAGCCAGTGAGTAATCTGCAGTGTCCACTAGCAATGAGAAGTTTTTTTGGTACAAGCGGCCTAGCCTGGATACATAAGCGGATTTCTGCGCCTTGGGGGTGATCGACCAGCGATCTGTACGTACGCACGGCGGAAGCCACGACCGTGCCCTCCCTCGTTATCGCCGCCGAGCCACTGCAGGACATGTGCCATCTCGTGTATTAGGGTCTCAGTCGGTGCATTACGCCATACCTCGACGCTGAAACATTCGCGTTCTTTGCGCCCGTCCTCCCACTTTCGGTAACTGCATGACGTCCGTCCGTAGAGCCGGTTCAACCCCTGCTGCAGCTGGTCAGGAAATATCTCCAGTGTCGGGCATCGCTCCACTGAGCACTCAACGCAGAGCACCTTCCAATCGTCTTGAAAGGACTTGGTGCTCTTTGCTTCAGCACCCTCGATGTAGCTCAACGCTGCAAAGCAGGCAAGCAGGGTGATCACCTTCGGCCATTCGGTGTTACGTAATCTCATCAAACTACCGCGTCAAATCATTAAAGACGCACACCAAAGCCGTTTGTTACGGTCGTCACAGTCATGTGGTGTGACAGCCGGGAGAGACGGGTATGCTCTCCTCCCTACCGGCGGAAAGAGGCTTCGGTGTTCCGATGGCGAAAGAACGCGACCACACCATCCCGGTCTCCTCTGGATCGATCAGTGCCACTGGTGTGGCACCAAAGGCGCTCGTAGCGGAGATCATAGCGGCAGATACCGTGGTGGTAGTGGCAGAGAAGCTGGCAAGCTCGGCAGATCCACTTGGGACGCTCAAGGAAGTAATAGCTGTGAGTAGGACTTGGAAGCTTATTGCGGGTTTAAAGCTCGAGGACTTTCGGCGAGCCTACGAAGAGCTCCATGCACTATTTGCCACAAGCAAACCAGCTTATGAGGATCTCAAGAATTTAATTTTCGACAGCCTCACCGGTGGCTAGTTGGCTGCATTCTTTTGCCGCCCAGCAACTCTAACAGTCAGAAGGAGACTCCGCTTCGGCGGGGTTTTTCTTTATAGCTTAGCTACGCTTTTTCAGCACCTCGTCAACAAAACCCAAGCCAAGCCAATCAGTCCAACTAACGCCAGAATGATCAGCATTTCAGGGGGTTCTTTAAAGCCTCTTGCCATATCGGCTTTCCACTCCTCGGAAGAGTGTACCTATATAAGATAGCACCCTCCTGAGCGCTCCTGTCAGGGGTTATGCGCACCCTCGAGTTCCAAGCTCGAATCAATCGGCCGATGAACGGAAGCCAGCAGGAGATAAATACTCGGCAGAACAAAAAGGGTGAACAGCGTCCCGACGAACATTCCCGCGACGAGCACGATACCGATACTATTGCGCGCCTCCGCGCCCGGTCCGGTGACCAACACCAGCGGCAGGTGGCCCATGATCGTCGCTCCTGCCGTCATCAGCACGGGTCGCAAACGCGTTTGCGCAGATTCTTTGATAGCGGCGAACTTGGACAATCCATCAACTTGCAATTGGCGGGCGAATTCGACGATCAGAATGGCATTCTTCGAGATCAAGCCAACCAGTGTTATGAAACCGATCTGCGTATAGGTGTTGATTGTCGTAAGTCCGAGAAACGTGAAAAGCAACGCGCCGGAGAGCGCCAGCGGCACCGAACCGAGCAGTACGACAAGTGGGTCGCGGAAGCTGTTGAATTGCACGGCGAGTGCCATAAATACAAACGCTAAAGAAATACCAAGTACGCCGACCAGCGTATTACCTTCTTCGCGCAGCTGCCTGGACTCACCGGTATAATCGAAGTCATACCCCGGTGGCAGCATCTCAACCGCAAGGGATTCCATCACCTGCAAGCCTTCCTCTTTCGTTCTCCCCGGTATCATGCCGGCGCGGATGGTGAACGCGTTTTTCTGCTGGAATTTCGAAAGTACTCTCGGTGCCACGGTTTCATCGAGGCGGGCCAATGCTGCGAGCGGCACGAGGTCGCCGTTCGGTGTTCTGAGCTTCAGGTCCAGGAGCGAATTGGGGTCAAGCCGATTGACCCGCTCGATCATGGGAATAACGCGGTATGCCGTACCGTCGAGGTCGAATCTGTTGACGTAGTTAGCAGACAGAAACGTTCCAAGCTTGCGGCTCACCTCCGCCAGATCCATGCCTAAATCTGCTATTCGTTCCCGGTCCAGTAAAAACCGCCCTTGCGGAAGGTCGATACGTAAATCGGTATCGACGAACATGAACAACCCGCTTTCCCGCGCCTTGACCATCATCGCCTCAGCATGACGCACCATCTGTTCGGGAGACTCAGAGGACAGCACCACGAACTCCATATCGTAACGCCCTGCACTCGGCAGCGCAGAGGGCAATACGGGAAACGCCGTCAATCCGGAAACCGCTGACAATGCGCCAAACGCCAGCGGTAACATCTCTTGGGTGGATAGTTCACGGGCATCGTAATCCACGAACTTCAGACCGGCGAATGCCTGGTCGGGCATCACCATCTGCCACATCAGCGTTGTGTCCGGCAGATTAGTCATTGCATCCACCACATCCACCATGTAGCGGCTGGTGTACTCGAGCGAGGCCTCGGGCGGCGCTGTAACAACCACTCGAATCTGGCTCTGATCTTCGGTCGGAGCGAGCTCTTTCTGAGAAAGAAGGAAAAACGGTGCCGCAAGCAGCGATATGAAGACGCCAACAAATATCACCTGGCCGTTCGACGTCAGCAACCGATCCAGCAGCAAGCCGTCTTTGTTTTTGCTCGCTTCGAAGAGACGGTTCACCCGGATCGTCAGCTTCGATTCCCTGCCTCGCTGCGGCGTCACCCACGAGCTCATAATCGGCGAAAGGGTGAGTGCAACCAAGCCGGAAATCATTACCGCCACTGCCAACGTAAAGGCGAATTCCTTGAACAGCACGCCGCTCATACCCGACAGAAATCCGATCGGGGCATAGACGATCGCAAGCGTCAAGGTCATGGCAATGATCGGAGCCATCAGCTGCCGGGAACTCGCGAGCGCCGCCTGGGTTCTCGACAAACCTTCGCGCATGTAGCGGGCAACGTTCTCAACCATGACGATGGCATCATCGACCACCAGCCCGACCGACAGCACGATTGCGAGCACGGTAAGCAGGTTGAACGAGAAACCCATCAAGGCCATTGCAGCAACCGCGCCCAACAGAGAGATCGGAATGGTGACGAGCGGTACCAGCGCGGTGCGGACCGAGCCCATCAGTACCACAACCACCAACCCAACGAGCAGAACGGTTTCACCCAACGTAACGAAAATCTCCCGCAAGGCCTTGCGCATGTATTCCGTGACATCGTGACCAATCTCTATCTCGAGCCCAGCTGGCATCGAGCGGTTCACCTCGTCGAGCACAATGTACATCCGATCGGCAATGGCTATTTCGTTAGCGCCCGGTAGCGGGTAGATTCCGAGGAACACGGCACTCGACTGATCGAGACGGGCGATCTCGTTACCCTCCTCTTCCCCAAGCTCGACCCGGGCAACGTCTCCGATCCGAATCAGTGCACCGGCGCTTTCCCGAATCACCATACGCCGGAATTCCGCTGCGCTCTTGAGCGACGTGTTCACCATCAAGTCGATGCGTTGATCCGCGTTCTCGCTCTGTCCGATGGTTGCAATGATGTTGTTGCGGGTAAGCGCCGCTTCCACTTCCTGCGCGCTTACGTTGAACATCGCCATCCGATCTGGATCTAACCAGATGCGCATCGCCGGTAATCTCCCACCGCCGAGCCACACCCTTTGCACACCTTTGATCGATGAAAATTGCGGCACGATCTCGCGTCGGAGATAGTCCGTGACCTCGGCGCGGCTCATTTGATCGTTGAGCTTGACGCCGAGATACCAGCCAGCCTGGGGACGATCGGCACGCTCGACCTGGACCGACGGATCCTCGGCTCTGTCCGGCAGTTCGAAGCGGATCTGGCCCAACCGAGTCGAGAGTTCAGCCAATGCATCGGTACTGTCTTCGTTGAGCTTCAGGTAAACCGTGACGGTGCTCAAACCCGCCCTTGTTGCTGATTTGATGAAATCCACGCCAGGGATCGTAGCCGCGACCCGCTCTATCGGATCGCTGACGAACCCCTGCACAACTTCCGCGGAAGCGCCGACAAACGGTGTAGTAATGACCAGCGACGCGCTTTCGATCTGCGGGTACTGCAACACTGGCATATCGATGGCGACACGAACGCCTATGAGCACGAGGCTAATTGCGATGACAAGCGCAAGCACGGGACGCCTGATAAAAATGTCCGTGAACTTGGGGACGCCAGCTTCGTGGGTCAACAACGTCATTCGACATTGCCTGCGGATGTTGTCGACAGTTGTGGGGAAACAGAAGAATTCCTGGGTACCGCATTAACCAGCGATCCGTCACGGAGCTTGAACGAGCCGTTGGCGGCCACGCGTTCACCCGGTCGCATACCAGATGCAACCACAATCAGATCACCACGCTGGGGCCCGAGGGTAACGGAACGACGCTCTGCCCGCTCCGCCGCCAGCGCACCTTCTTCCGCTGGTTTCAACACAAATACCTTGGCACCAAACGTGTCTCTGCGTACCGCGGTAACCGGTACCAGGGTGGCGGTTCTGAGTTCTCCCAAGGGCACCTCGACGGTCACCAGTGAGCCAGGAAACGCACCCAGATTCTGATTGTCGGTCACCGCACGGAAGCCGACGTTACGCGAACTTTCATTGACGAAGGCGTCTCGCGCGATGATCTTTGCGTTCACAGTGCGGTCTCTTTTCGAAACCGTAACGGAAATCTGCGTGCCAATTTCGAGCACCGCTTGTTCTTGAGGGAGGGTGAAGTCGATCCAGACTTCGTCATCAATACCTATCAAGCGCGTGATGACGTCGCCTTTGTCCAGGTATTGCCCGACTTCGAGCTGGTGCAACCCGGTCTTCGCGTTGAACGGCGCGCGCAACGTCTTCTTGGCGATGACCGCATCCAGACGTCTAACGGCGGCAAGGGCTGCACTGAACCGCGCTTTGGCTCGATCTCTCGCTTCTTGCGCAGCCGCACCCGAGGCAATGAGTTTTTCGTTGCGCTCAAGGTCCAGCCGAGCAATTTCCGCCTCCGCGATTGCCGCGTCGCGCTGAGCAGACTCCTCACTGGTATCGAGCTGGACCAGGAGCTGCCCCGAGATTACAGTCGCACCAGACGCAAATCCGACGTGCGCGATGGTACCGGCCAGTTCATTGCTGAGAGTGACCGAACGCGTCGGCACCACTTCGGCGGTAACCGAAGTTACGGGCTGCCATAGTTCTTCCAGCGCGACAAATACCTCGACCGTTTCAATACTCTCTGGAAACGCGGCGCCTAACGCAATCGCCGCCTGGATTTGCTGATACTTGAAGTACCCAAGACCCGCCGCGGCAGTCAGGCACACAGTTATCACGATGAACCAGCTTCTGATCATGACAGCAGCCTATCGCGATCACGCACGTTTCTCCATTCGGTGCTTGGTCGCTTCCGACAGGTCGACCGATGGCGCGGGTGTGCGATCAAATCAGCGAGGTAGCACCGCTACCCCGGAAAAATCGAAAGAACGGCGTTCACGATGCGGGCCAGGTAATTTCCGGATTGCTCTTGTGGTGTCTCACCCATTGTCACCACGACCAGGTTGTGATCGGGGACCACAACGAGAACCTTGCCACGCGCCCCGAGACCCAGGAAGAGATTAGCCGGTGCATCGCTGAACCAGCGACCTTCCCCGGAACGACCGCCGGTGGACCGCCACGTTCCCTGCCCGGAATTGAGCCACCATAAATAGCCGTAGGCCCCATTGGCTTTCGGAAACTGAGGGCTCAGCGCTTCTTTGACAAAATCGGGATCAAGCAACTGGGTGTCGTTCCATTTCCCACCGTTCAGCCAAAGATGGCCAAGTCGTGCGATGTCGTGGTGTGTCGCCTGAATGACCGGTAACGGACCTTGGCTGCCGATCTGCACCCAGCCTCGCTCGTTGTGTGGCCAGTCAAACTCAAAACCGACAGGTGCTTTGATATGTTCCGAGTAAAATGCGTGGGGAGACTTGCCACTGGCCAGCCACAAAATCCCGGTGAGCGTATTGAGGATTTCATTCGAGTTGTACGCCCACCAGCTCCCAACTGGCTCCTTTCCGGCGGTCATACTGAGGACATGCCTGATCTGAGCACCTTCCATGATTTCGGGATGATGTACGGGAAGCCAGTCGCTGATCAAATCATCGGCGTGAAGTAACCCTTGCTGCTGCGCGGCACCGATCAGTGTCGCGCCAAACCCTTTGGTGAGTGAGAAGATGCGATTTGTTGCAGAGGCATCTCTCTTGTAGGTCTCATGAACAATGACCCCGTCCTTGACCACCAGGAATCCATAACGCTTCTCGATCTCGAATACATCAGCGGCCGCCCGTTGTAACGCGGCTGCGTCCAGACCCAGGTCTTCGGGGGCCGCGCTGCGCCAGGATTTTCCCGGAAATTCCATCTCGTCACCTTCCCATATTTGGCGGAACCCTATCATGACTGGGCGATGCTCTGGTATGAGTCTAAATCGAGGTCCGCCGTCGATGCCACATATGGTTTATGCTCGGGTGCTTGGTTGATTACTTGAATAATCCCATGACATATGGCGACCTATCCGGCTCACCGAACAGCACACGGGTAAGGGAGGGTAATTGATGAACAAGCTGTTTCACGGGAATCTGTTGGTATTGGCGATGACAGTGGTTCTGGTCGGCACGCTGTCTTCATGTACCGAGCCCGATAGTGAACGAGCTGAACTGTCGCCACCTACCCAGACGGAGTCGGCGCTGTTGGATCGCGCACGAGCGATACACGAAGCGGTACTGGTTCTGGACGCCCACGCGGATATCGAGATCCCGGATAAGCCTTCCCGATACGCAGGCGAAGATGGTTTATCCAGAGTGGCGCCTGAAAAGATGCGGTCCGGTGGTGTTGATGCGGTTGTGATGGCCGCTGCCGTCGGACCTGGTCCGAGAAATGCGGAAGGCTACGCAGCGGCGCGCAGGACGGCGGATGAAGAGATCGCGGCCGTCGTTGCGCTGGCTAACGACCCAGCAAACAACGCTGTGATACCTCGCACTGCGGATGAACTTGTTGCTGCCCATGCACTTGGTAAATCCTCGCTGATCCTGGGTTTTCAGAATGCGTTGATTCTCGGCACGGAGGTGTCCGTGCTCGATGAACTGTATGCCGCTGGTGTTCGTGTGTTCGCTTTGACGCATATGGGGCACAACGATTTTGCGGACTCGTCGCGTCCTCTGTACATCGGTGAGCTAGGGACACACGAACCAGTTGCGGAGCACGGTGGACTGTCCGAGTTAGGTATCGCCGCGATCAAGCGAATCAACGTGCTCGGAGGAATCGTCGATATCACCCAACTCTCGAGACAAGCAGCACTCCAGGTCTTGGAGCTCTCCCGGGCCCCCGTTATCGCGAGCCATTCCAACGTACGCGCTTTGTCGGATGTGTCCCGCAACCTCTCTGACGAAGAAATCGATCGGATCGGCGAAACCGGTGGGGTCATTCACGTGGCTCCGTTCAGAGGTTATCTGTTCGACTCCTCAGACGAGGCGCTGGTCGCAAACATTCGATCCGCCCGACGTAGCGCCGGTGTTGAAGAAGACTACCTCTATCCGTTTGAGCTCTACTGGGAGATCGAAGATCCGCAAGCGCAGGCGGCGTTTCTCAATGCCATCAGCGAATTACTGGGCCCCGGCAGTCTCGACGACATGCTCGATCACATCGACTATATCGTCGAACGTATCGGCGTGGATCACGTAGGGATTGGCACAGACTTCAACCACGGTAGTGGGATCGTGGACTTTAACGATGCCAGCGAAGCATTGAACGTTACCGTGGGCCTGCTGCGGCGTGGATACAGTGCAGAAGACATCGAAAAAATCTGGGGCGGCAATTTTCTGCGAGTATTTCGCGAAGCCGAGCGTGTCAGTTCACTGTGACAACGAAGACTCGTGCAAAACCTGACGAGCTATTCGAGTGTCTGCCTGAGTAAGATATTGAGCGCTCGTGTGCCATGTCTTCGAGGCTAATTCATACGAGAGCCAAACTCGACGATCACCAAACCCTGGACCTTTATGGGCGTAGACCGCTCTCACTTCTCCGGCAAACTACGACCGGCACTCAGGTACAAACAGATCCACCATGTGTCTGCTGTCCAAATGTGCGTGCGCTACATTACTGACGATCAGATTCACCGCGCCTTACGAAACGTAAGTTCAAGCGGATCATCGAGTGAGCGGACCCCATAGCAGACTAGAACATGGCCGTGGCAAAGGCCTCCAAGGCATTGTCTATCTCTGTGACATCGGCCATGTTCAGTGACATGACCAATTCCGAAACACCCGCATCGGTGTACTCGCCCACCGACTCAAGCGTTACCCGACCCATGTCCAGGCGCACCTGTACTGTCGCCAACACATGATCGCGCTGCGCTTGCGACGCTTCTGCGCGCAGCGTGTCCAGGCGACGACGCACGCCATCGGGAGAGACGTTCATCGGATGCCAGCCATCGCCCAGCCGCGCCGCGCGTCGCAACGCCGGTGGCCGATTGCCGCCGACCACGATAAGCGGATGAGGCTTTTGCAGCGGTTTAGGCGAGCTGATGAGATCGTCAAAGGTGAAAAACTCGCCCGTGAAGCTGGCACGTTCCTCCGTCCAGAGCAGGCGCAGCACCTCGAGAAATTCATTGCAGTACGCGCCACGAGAATCGTATGGGACGCCAAGTGCCGCATTTTCCTCAGGCAGGCTGCCGACGCCCACTCCGATGACCAACCGGCCACCGCACAGGTGATCCAGTGTCGCCAATTCTTTCGCCAGCACCATCGGGTGCAGATAGGGCATCACCAGCACGCTCGTACCCAGGGTCACACGAGACGTTTGAGCCGCTAACCATGTGAGAATGACGAGCGCATCGTGGTACGGTCGTTGACCGAGCCGGTCGCGCACGTACCCCACGTTCAGCACATGGTGGTTCACCCAGACGGAATCGAAGCCGAGTTCCTCAGCGCGAACGCCAAGACGGACTACGTCGTGAGGATCCGGCACACCGAAATTGTTGGGGACGACAAAGCCGTATCTCATGTCATTGCAGCTCTACTCGGTAAACTTGGGTTTAGCACGCCGCCAGACAACGTGACCCGCGCATCACTGCCATTCTATCTCGCTTTGATTCAGCAAAGGTGTGCACCTTTCGTGTGCGTATTAACGGCATACACAGACTGGCTGGCAGAGAAGACGCAACTGTTGTTGAATTGACGTTAGGCAGCATCTCACGTTATCCCAAGTGTCTGTTTGAATCCCTAGGAACTGATTGTACAAAAGTGGATTTGGCGGCAAAACAGCTCCCAATGCATAAAAGGGACACTAGCCGTATCATTTAACGCAATATTCGATAGATCCGAGGAATACATGGAAGCGCAATCGATAGGGAGCTGGGTACAAGGAGTTACAGGATTTAGTATTCTTTTAGGAATCGGACTTGTGGTCTGGGAACTTCGACAGACCAAAGATCTGGCAGAAGCACAGATGTTACATGAAGCAATCGCACAAAGCGTGTCCGTGCGAGCTGTAACCATTAGCGAGAGATTCGGCGAGGTACGAGCCAAAGCATGTTTTCACCCAGCTGAGTTAACCGACGGTGAACTCTTCGAGATGTACGAGTTTCACTCGATGCTCATGCATGTGGTCACCACCTTCGGCTCATTTCGATTCATCGACGAGCATACAAATGCTGCCTAACCAATCGTTCCAGCGGATACAGCAAAGCGTCACACCTTTTGTAAGCGCAAAAGCTGCGCCGCTGAACTCAGACGTTAGGTGTCGCGAGAGATTTTTGTGAACTGGGATGCTTTAGGTGCAATCGGCGAAATAGTT
>SMWK01000161.1 GCA_004356895.1 Gammaproteobacteria bacterium | reverse complement strand
GATCGAGTCGATGTTCATCCGAAGCTCGTTGCCCATATCTCCATGAATCCCACAAAACCGGCTTTTTCAGGGCCGACTAACTAAAGGTATTATCCCAGGGATGACAGATCGCCAAAAAGTACCCTGGGCGCGCCTTGGGGTAGAAAGTGTAGCCATTGTAGCGAGCATCCTAATTGCCTTCGCGATCGATACCTGGTGGGATGAGCGGCAAGACCGAGAGCATGAGCGCATCTATCTTGGATCATTGCGTCAGGAGTTTGCGGACAGTCTGGCAGCTGCCGCCAGTAGCGAAGAACTTCGTCACGTCACTGTTGCGGCGCACGAGTCGCTAGTCGCTCAGATCCAGGGAGCGAGGCGCGCGCCCGATGGTGATCTATACACGTGGATATCACTTGCGTCTTACCCAATTCAATACAACCCGCCGCGCGCGGTATTCAATGACCTCGTGGCCTCGGGCGGCACTTTGCTTATCCGATCGGACGAGCTACGACTTGCCCTGGCACGTTTCGATCAAGAACTGGTGTACTTGAAGGATGTAGATGACACTACCTGGGCAGTTTGGGGGCAGCGAATTCAGCCGTTCCTCGAAGGACGTGTACCACGAGTCGAGCGTCTCAGGCAGGGATTTGCTGCAACAAGGACCGACCTGCCATTCGGGCAGTCGCCACACAAGCCTGACTTTGACGGCGTGTTGGCTGATCCGAGATTTGAGGACATGCTCGCCGAACGCTGGCTGCGTTTACAAAACGGATTGCTTTCTATACAGCGGCTCAGCATGTTTGCGACCGAGATTATCAAACTGATTGACGTGGAGCTCGAACAGCAATAGAGCAAAGTTCCATTTCGTCGTCTAGATCCATTCGCCGTTAATTCCGGTTGCGGCCGTTTGTGTGCAGAAATGAGCTGGATTTAAGTGACCGCTTAATGTTGCAGTGCAGGATATATCTTTCAACTTTCTTTCACTCGCTTGTAATCCGCAGCGAGCGTCCGCGATGCCAGGTACAGGTGAATGGCCGCCCAAACTTGAAACCCAATTATCGAAACCAACGCATATCTTATCTCGATGCCGGGTACACGCGGCAACAGATCCTCGAGGTGATCGTCGGCATGTCTTACAAGGTGATTTCGAACTACACGAATCACATTGCCGATACGCCGGTAGACACTGCATTCAAGAAGTTTGCCTGGGAGAAACCTGCGGTGGATGAGGCGGCCTAATCTAGTCCCCTTCTTGGTAACCTTACACACTAGTCTATTCGCAATTATGAAAGAGCTAACCATGACCCACACATCGTCATACACACCCCCCCAAGTCTGGACATGGGACTCGGAGAGCGGCGGCAGATTTGCAAGCATCAATCGGCCAATAGCCGGTGCTACACACGAGAAGGAACTGCCTAAAGGCAAGCATCAACTACAGCTTTATTCGCTGGCCACGCCCAATGGCGTGAAGGTCACCGTGCTACTTGAAGAATTACTCGCGCTCGGTAAGCAGGATGCGGAGTACGACGCTTATCCGATTAATATCGGTGAGGGTGATCAGTTTGGCAGCGGTTTTGTAGAGGTGAACCCAAATTCCAAGATCCCGGCACTGCTTGACCTTAGTACGTCGCCACCGACCCGTGTCTTTGAGTCCGGCGCAATCCTTGTTTACCTGGCAGAAAAGTTTGACGCTTTCCTCCCCAGCGAACCATCCGAGCGTGCGGAATGCATGTCCTGGTTGTTCTGGCAGATGGGCAGCGCACCCTACCTTGGGGGTGGCTTTGGCCATTTCTACGCCTACGCTCCTGAGAAACTCGAGTACCCCATCAATCGCTATGCGATGGAAGTCAAACGACAACTCGATGTACTGGATCGGAACCTCTCCTCACGCAGATACTTGTGTGGCGACGAGTACAACATCGCGGACATGGCCAACTTTGCCTGGTACGGTGCCTTGGTGTTGAGCAATATTTACGATGCGCAAGAGTTTCTTGATGTGACGTCTTACTCACATGTCGTCAGATGGGCATCGGAAATACGGGAGCGTCCTGCGGTCAAGCGTGGCCAGCGAGTCAATAAAGGTTGGGGACCAGAGGAAAAGCGTGTGCCTGAACGGCACGACGCCAGCGACCTCGATTAGGCTTCACCGCAGTTCCTCGCCAAGCTTGCGGCCCTGGTCCCGGGACCACGAGCCTATCTCGCCCGGTATCACGGCTTGCTGGCCCCCAACGCCAAGTTCCGCAGTCTCATCGTATGAGATCCAATTCGACGTTCCTTGACACACGTTGAGCAGATGCCTTGGATCATCAACAACCAGCTTGCGAGATAACCTTCCGATCACACGGGACTTTGACCAGGTGCTAATTGAGATTCTGCTGCATCCGCAAATCCAGGGCACAATTCCTACGTGCCTAATAGGAACGGCTTACGAGGGGTGTGCGCGGTTCTAGCCGTGCAAGCTAGCCGAGGCTAGAAGTGGTAGTTAAGTGAAAAGTAAGGTCCGCTGATGTCCAGCGATCCAATACTGACATCGTCAAAATCTACGAGTTCCAGCTGGTACATCCGCCAACCTCCTTCAACGCCAAGTCCAAAAGGCGATTCCCAACCTACCTGCACAATGGCATCGATGAGCCGGTTTCCGTCATAGCCAAGGCCTTGCACCTCGGCGCCTAGCCACAATCCAGTGAGGGGCAGGTCAGCGCGCACTTTGCCGTAAAGCAGTGGTAGTACTCCGTCGAATTCGGCCCGGGCGACCTCAAGCGTCGTGGCTATCTCGAAGAAGCCTTCAACCTGACGTGCTCCCATCCCAATATCTAAGGAGATGATATTGTCGAACACCTCGTAATAAAGAACGAGGTCCGTCTGGTTGAGTTCTACATCTGTTGCAACTGCATCAGACACGTTAAAGATGGTTCCGTTGAATCCAATGGTACGCGTGAGCGTGCTGTTTCCGGAAACCGCGACTTTCGCGTGTTGCACGCGGATATTCGGCAAGACTGGAACTCCGTGCTCCAAAGCCAGGTAAAAAATGTTGTTGCTCTCGTCTTCGAGTGCAAGATCATCCTCGACGTTCACTTGTGTGATTCCGGAAGTAATATCGCCGGAGAACGTCTGTTGCCAGCTACCGATTCCGGCGTTGATTCCAAACACTGGATTGCCCGTCGGCGACACTTCGATAGGTTTGATGAGTTCCTCATGACTGATGCTTTCAGCCTTGGTTCGAGTCTGTGTTAGAGCAGGGACGGGTAGAGCGGCGGGATACGTTGCAGATCCAACATTCGTAGCTGCGGAGTCAATCCGAACCAAAGGCCCTCCTAGTTGCACGCCCTCGGATGCTGGCTCGGCGACGGGGAGTGTTTCTGTCGATTTCTGAGCTAGCGTAGGAGCCTGCCGCAGCTGTTGTGGTCGTGGACGCGGCAGAAACCAGGTACTCGGAAATCCGTTTTCCCGCAAGTGAGAAACCATCCCCCGACTATCAGGAGCTTCGATAACCACCCGATACCACCGTCTGGAATCGACTTCGGCTTCAAGAATCGTAGCATCCAGAGACATAGTCTCACGGACGCGTCGGATAGCGTCCTGGGCGAAATCTCTGTCAATGAAGCTACCAATAACGACCACACCTTGATCAGCGAATGCCGCTTGTGAGGCAAACACAATGATAAAGCCGTACTTGGCTACATTTTTAAGCACAAAAACTCTTCGTAGATAAGGTCGTTGAAGTGGGTTAAGTATAGGTACCCTGTAAATTCGTCAACGTGATCAAACGCACATCCAGTTCAGGCATAACCACGGCTGATACTCTGAAGTAGGCTTTATGTGATGTTTGCGAGGAGCTTACGCCAAAGAATCCGCTGCCGCAGGCTCCTTCAGCCGCAGCAGGACCACTCCCATGGCTAACACCCACGCCATTTGGGTTCCCAAGGCTATCAACCAGGGAGGTCTGATGCTCTCAAACACCCCCGAGAGAACCGCCCCCAACGCCACGTGCGCCACCACAACTATCATGCCCAGCCACCCGATCCACTTGGGTACCACCGACGTTCGTAGAATGACGAAACTGAAGAGGGGTACTCCGACGCCGACGATAAGCACGCCCCCTACGCCCGCGGCGAGCCAGCCTGTTGGGCCGAGGGTGTCGGGCACCAGTTCGTAGCTGATACCTAATCGGACGAACTCATGGAAAAGAGAAAAGATGATACCGGTGACGAAAGCGGCCAGCGCAATCCGTAACACGGCGCCCGCCTCATCCAGGGCCCGATAGAACCCCAAGGCAGCGGGCATGCAGAGCAAACCGTACAGGAAATCGAACCAGTGGCCGGTCACCAGGTCTCCCGAACCAAAGAAGATGCGCGCCATAATGCCGCTTACCACTGCCAGGATGGCACATACACCGCCGACTCTCACAAGGCTTATGTTTTCCATGGTTGCTACCTCCTCTTCGTCAGCCATTTAACTTCTTTTGGTGAATGACTGCTATGCACAATCTACCAGAACGACATCTTCGAGAAAGCAGTCATTCACGAGGAGATTCTAAACGTGCCTGATCGGCCAAAAAGAGACATTCTATTCCATCGGACTGATTAAAAAGTCCTTGGCACTGCTACTTGGTTTCCGATTCGATCTCGTCGATCAGGTTGTCTATTGCCTGGCGGAACGGCGCCCGAAAACTGGATGACATCTGCTTGAACATCGCTCGGTTGACAGGATTGGCCAGTACATTCTTCATCCGAGCCTGGAAGGACAGCCAAGAGTCTTCGTCCAAGAACCCGGCCGAATATTGAAAATGATTATTATCGTAGATGGAAAACAGCATCAGAAAGTTGTTGAACTGCCACGCCAGTTCTTGCGGTTTTCTCTCTTGAGCCCAATCTCGCAATATTGCATCAGATTCTGGACCAAACATCGTGAGTCGCAATCGATCTCCCGAAAGTCTCAGGCTGAGGTCGCTCTGTAAGTTTCCCGTGAACATTTCAACAGCTGCATTAGCGCGCTCTTGGTACTGAGTTGAAATCGCTATCTCTTGAGATTGCTTCATCTGTATACCTACGAAGACAAGTGATGCGACGATGGCCAACAATCCAACGACTTCTACCAATGTGCGGACTTTGTCGGCGCCCATATTTGACTCCATTAGAACTTGTGTGGAGATTACGCAGGAGCGTGAGTGATGTCAGCAGGCGGACGAACAAGGTACTCTTACTCCTC
Source organism: Gammaproteobacteria bacterium (assembly GCA_004356895.1). GTDB lineage: Bacteria > Pseudomonadota > Gammaproteobacteria > Pseudomonadales > Azotimanducaceae > SMWK01. Next base: position 2,705 of record SMWK01000161.1, on the reverse strand, counting down.
TGCCGATCCGGCCCGATTTGTAGGTGACTCGGCCCTATGGTAACGCCTTTCCGTTGCAATCCGTCTCAACTAGACTCGTCGTTCGAGGGTGTTTGAGGTTGAGTCATGCTGAAGAGCTTGCACGGCGGTAGATCCGTTCTCGCGTTGGTAATGTTGTGCACCGCTTCTCTGGTGGCGGCGCAGCAAGGCGACGATGAAGGCATAGCCTCTGCCGGGACGAACTGGTTCCTGAAAGGCGGTGACTTCAAAGGCCAGCACTACTCGCCCTTGGCTCAGGTGAACGCAGCTAATGTGGGCCGGTTAGGGCTAGCGTGGGCGGCCGACTTGCCGATACCGGATGGCGTGGCCACCACACCCATCGTGATTGATGGCGTCGTCTATCTCTCCGGAGCCTACTCGATCGTGTTGGCGGTCGATGCGAAGAGTGGCAACATTCTGTGGTCGTATGATCCCGAGGTTCGTGAAGCGATCGCCGAGCGACCAATTCTGTCCTGGCTAGCGCGCGCCAACCGTGGCGTTGCCGTGTGGGACGGGAAGGTGTTCCTGACAACCGCCGACTGCCGGTTGATTGCGCTGGATGCAGCGAAAGGTACACGCCTCTGGTCCCGACAGACCTGCGACAACGCCCTTGGTTACTTCATCACGGATTCGCCCTACGTGGGGGGCGGCAAGGTTTTCGTGGGTAACGGCGGTTCGGAATCCCAACTAAAGGGTCGCGGTTACGTGTCGGCCTACGAGGCCGGCGACGGTGATCTGCTGTGGCGTTTCTACATCGTACCGAGCGACAAACCGGAAGAGAACGATACGCTCGCACTCAAGATGGCGGCCAAGACCTGGTCGGGGGATGCGCTTGCCAAGTACGGCGGGGGCGGGCACAACTGGAACGAGATGACTTACGATCCGGCGTCCAACCGGCTGTTCTTTGGAACCTCGGGCGCTTACCCGTACCGGCACGCCGAGCGTAGTCCTCTCGGAGGCGAAAACCTGTTTCTGTCGTCGATCGTCGCCGTCGATGCGGATACCGGCGAGTACCAGTGGCACTACCAGACCGTCGACAAGGACAGCTGGGACTACAACGCCACGATGAACATCGTTCTAGCAGACCTCATGATTAGAGATGAAGAGCGCGAGACGCTGCTGATTGCGCCCAAGAACGGCTTTCACTACACGCTGGATCGGCACACGGGCGAGTTGCTCGCCGTTGGCAAGTTCGCCAAAACCAATTGGGCGACGGACATCGCTCTCGAGACCGGCAAGCCGGTCTATGATCCGGCGGGCGAGTATTGGAATTTACCCGAGGGCGAGAAGGCGTTCATCTGGCCTAACATGTGGGGATCTCACGGCTGGAACCCCATGGCGTTTCATCCGGGACATAAGCTGTCCTATATTCCGGTGGTCGATGCGCCGGCGCTGATGTCGAGCGATGGCGGTGGTGAAGACATCGTCGTGGTCACGGAGGTCGACGGCAAGCCGCATGCTCCGGGTAAGTTGGTCGCGATGGATCCCGTAAACGGCCGCATTCGCTGGTCGGTGGATCGTGATCTTCCGTTCAACGGTGGATTGTTGACCACCGCGGGCGATCTCCTGTTTCAAGGCACCGCTTCGGGCCGATTTGAAGCCTTCGCTGCCGACACGGGAGAGCGCCTCTGGTCAGTACAGACCGGTTCGGCGATCAACGCTGCACCGGCTAGCTACTCGATCGGCGGGGTCCAGTACGTGTTGATACCCATCGGCGCAGGCGGCGGGTTGCAGTTCCAGTACCCGCAAATGCACTCGACGGAAGCCTCGAAAGGGCCGACGCAGCTGCTGGCGTTCACGCTGGGCGGCGAAGCGCAGCTAGCGGCTAGCCCCGCAGCCGATTCGCCCCTGCCTGATCAACCGAAGCTGGACGTGTCGCCGGACGTCGTCGCCTTGGGCGCCGCGGCGTACAACGAGGCCTGCAAATTCTGTCATGGCAGCAACGCGGTCGCTCGTTTCGGCGGCTCGGTGCCCGATCTGCGCTATGCAGATGCCGCAACGCACGCGCAATGGGATGCGATCGTCATCGGTGGGTCGAGGCGCGCGAGCGGCATGCCGGGGATGGAGCTGACCACCGACCAATCCGCGGCGATTCGCAGTTATGTGCTCTCGCTGTCGGAGGAGATTCGCCGGCAGCAGTAGCGAGTTTCATGCTTCCATCGCATGCCATATGTTTCAATGAACCATGGCTGCTCGAAACTACTTCAGAACGTCGCCAGGCACTACGCAGATCCGACTCGGTACCCGTTGGAGTCGACAACACCCCAGTACAGCAACATCGGATACCTGTTTTTAGGCTGGATTGTGGAACGCATCAGTGGTCGCCCTTTCAAGTAATTTCTTCAGGAGACCATCCTCGCGCCGCTTGCATTGACGGATACATTCTTTTTTCCGAGCGCAGCATCTCCAGCACAGCGCGCCCGCATCGCGAGGCTTGATAGGCGCCTCCCCGATCCACTGGAGCACGAGCATTACGACGAGCTGCGTCCAGGATGGGAGTATCCTTCGCCGGCAGGCGGGCTGTATTCCACGGCGAGTGACCTTAGGAAATTTCTTTTGCTCTTCCGCCACCGGGGAGCGATTCCGGGTGGGCCACGACTTCTCAGTGAAGACTCAATCGAGTTGTTTATTGCCGATCAGATTCCCGACGGGGATAACTACGAGTACGGATGTAACGGGATGGGATG
>SMWK01000160.1 GCA_004356895.1 Gammaproteobacteria bacterium | reverse complement strand
TAAGTCTACCAAAGTGTAATTATCCAACTCGATGGTCTGTGGTGCGAAAGTGGGCGGCGGAAAGAACTGATCTGTCTGTTTTCCGGTGTAGGAAAGATTGAGATTGACGTTGGCCCGCTCGTTTACGAACTTGTAGTTGAGGTTCAGTGCAGCCATGTGTCGTGGCCGGCGCACCTCTCGAGTCTTCCCACCTGCGGGGTTGGGTTGTTGTGAATCGGTGTAGGTATAACTGGCGGTAGCGTCCAGCTGCTCGGTCAGCCTGCCAAGTATCTCGATTTCCACGCCCTTCCTTCGACTCGTACCCGCAAGGTTGTCTGCGGTAAAGGTGAAAGTACTCAGGTCGAAGACGAATCCATCGATTTCGTCTTCGAGTTGCTCATTGAAGTAGGTGACATCCATCTGTATCCGGGAATTGAACAGGGTTTGATCGATGCCGATGTCGAAGCCTTTGGACTCTTCGGGGGCAAGATCCGGGTTGCCGATGAATTGCTTGGAGAAAAAGCCGTAACGCTCGATAAAAGTCGGAGATTTCTGGCCGGTGCCATAACTTGCGTGCAGGCGCGTTTCGGTCGAGGGGAGGGTATAGACCGATGTCAGGCGGTAGGTGGTGATGTTGTCGAAGTCGCTGTTGTCGTCGTAACGCACACTGGCAGACAGGTTAAATCCGAGGAGTCGCGTGAGGTATTCCAGGACATAGCCGGTGTTGCCCATCTCTTGATCCTGGTTCGGATCTCCAAATATTGAAGCAGCTCCACGCTGCTGGAACTTCTCTTCCTCATGATCGACTGCAAATGTAAGATGGTGCTGGTCTGCAGAGGCCGAGTTACCGAGGCGCAGCGTTGACTGATAGTAGATGCCGACCTTCTCGGCTGCGGTGGAACTTTCTTTCCTGCCGGCGCTAAGCTGTATGCGATCTGAATCGAGGAAAGTCAGCCGCAAGCGGTGTTCGAGTCGGTCGCCCATCGTTGTCAGGCCGCCGTTTAAACTCAACAACAGCAAACTGTCGTCACTTTCGCGGTCTGCGTCGGCGGGAAGTCCAGTGATAAAATCGATGTCGTCGATTTCGGTGGTGGAGTTGGTGTGGCGCGCGGAAAATCCAAGCCAGGTGGTGTCGCTCGGTTTCCAGTGGTACTTGAGTCCGAGCGTGGTGTTCTCATAGCCATCGTCTTCGCCGCCGGCCGAAGCGGCGCTGTTGCCGTCGGTGTCAAAGTATGAGGCTGATAGATCAATACCGGACCGATCACTATTTGCCGAAAACCGGCCGCCGCCATGAATCGTAGCTAGAGACCCGGCTTCCAGAAAACCTCCTGCTTCCAGTGGTTCGCTGCCGCTACGTGTGGTGACGTTGATCACTCCAGCAACTGCGTCACTGCCCCACAGCGCGCTTTGCGGTCCGCGCACGAATTCTATCCGCTCCACGTCGAAGGTTGTCAGCGAGGAGAAATCGAACTCGTCACTGCCGGCAGGATCATTCGCTTGAATGCCGTCAATCATGACCAGCACATGGTTGGCCTCCGCACCTCGGATCCGAACCTGCGTCTGTGAACCAAAGCCACTGATGCGACTAACGGCAACGCCAGGCAGGTCCCGTAGTATGTCGGTGGCGAATATCGACTGACGTTGATCGATCAGATCGCGCTCTATCGTTGAGATCGAACTCGCAACATCTGGCTGCGTAACCGGGATCCGGTGTGCCGTGACGATCATCGTTTCCAGTTTGGTTTCTCCAGATTCTTCCTGATCGGAAACCGCCTCTGCCCAGACCGCTGGCGATACCAGGCAAGAACAAAGCGCGAGCATGATGCCACCCACACGGTTGCAAGTCGGTTGGCAAGTGTGAGGTTGTGGAAAATACGAGCAATGAATCATGTTTGTCTCCCAGGCTACGCAACCCCGCGTAGCGAATAAATGGACCGTTGGGAGGTGGGAATCGTTTGCCGACACGTTTGCACCGCGCAAGCGCCCACCGCACCGTCGTTTTCACTGGCCGGTCTCCGGGCTGACGAGCTGGGAGCGCATCCCAGGGCCCAATCGCCTTCCCACGAATATTCGCAGTGGCTGCGAGCCATTGGTTGGCTCGCAAGATTGGGCATTAACTCGATCACCGTTGCGGGGGCAGCGTCGGATTGATCAACTCATCGAGTCGACGCACCGACTTCCCGTTATTCCGATCAGTGGATCGGAAACACCAGATGAACGCGCGAGGGTATCACGTTTGCCTGTCTTGACCATCCACGCCAAGATGAGATTCCCACATGGGCAACTTGAATGAACTTTGACGATTAGTTCGTGATTTCTTCGACAGGCACCCCGGGCTACCTCGAAAAGGTCCGGGAGAACGAGCGCATGGCAGAGTTAAACCGTAGTCAGCGAATGCCCTCCCAGGCAGCGCGCTCTTCGCCGTCGGGATCGATCACGACGGCGGATGGCTCTGCAAATCGCATTGTGGCGCGCGACATACTGGTGTAAGGCGCCCAGCCTGGATTGCCGTCGCGAATGAAGTTTGTCCAGGCGTCGTGCATATCGTCGGCTACCGCCTGTGGGGTTGGACCTTCACCCACAAACACATCGACACCCGCTCGATCCAGGTTGTCGAAGGCAAACGGGATTTCGAGTGCGTGGGTTGCTTTCAGGTTGCCTCCGAACGACCGCGATTCCCAGCAGAACCAGTACATCCAGCTTTGCCCACCGTGTGGCTCTCTGGCCTCAACCAGCCGTATCGCTGGAATGCGGAACATGTGATCGGTCGTCAAGGCGATCATGAGTTCTTGTGGGGTCGCTGCCGCCCGTTGTGACCGATAGGTGGCGAGGGGCTTCTCGGCGCCGAAATTCGCAACCATACGGTCGAGTTTCGCGTCATCTACGTCGCCGTAACCCCAAAGTGTGGTTTCGTGCCGGTTACTTCCGATAAGGACCGGGATATCCGCACTTGCCCCCGACTGGATGGCGGTGAACGGACTTTCGGGAAGAATAACGTTCCCAACTACGGGATAAAACGCCGAAACTGCCACGCCGAGTTTGGTCAGGGCGCCAGCGGGGCCTTCGAGTTTGTCGGAAACCGTTTGTTGTGCTTTGAGAATGGTGTAAACGTCCACGGCGTCAACACCGATAGCGTCGTCCACACCGAGTGCTTCAAGAAACAGGTCTGCCACCTTTTCACCGGCAGCATTCGGGAGGGTGTGATGGGCCGCGCCGCTTTGCGCAATGACTGCGCGGAAGAGACCTTGCGCACGGGGGCAGCCGAGTAGCGTGGAAACGGCAAAACCACCTGCGGATTCACCGGCGATAGTAACCTTGGCCGGGTCGCCTCCAAATTGGCCGATGTTGTCCCGCACCCAGGTGAGTGCGGTGATCTGATCCAGAATACCGTTTACCCCGGAGGTTGAGTATTCCTCACCAAATCGGGATAAATCGGTGAAACCGAGCGCGCCCAGACGGTAGTTGATGCTGACGACGACAATGTCTCCGTTCGCAGCAAACCGGGAGCCATTGTACCAGGGTATGCCGCCCTGGCCTGTGCGGTAACCACCGCCATGGATCCAGACCAGCACGGGTCGGTTACCGTTGTCGACTGCCGGGGTGGAGACGTTGAGTGTCAGGCAGTCTTCGTCCCAGCGCGCGGGCGCAGCATCCGTTAACCCGCCTGTTGCTACCTGGGGGGCCGCCGCACCAAACTTCAGCGCAGGTCGCACGTCCGTCCATGCCGGATGGGGTACGGCTGCCCGAAAACGTAACCCATCGACGGGAGGTGCCGCATAAGGAATACCGGCAAAAAGTAACACCCCTTCTTTTTCGCGACCCTGGACGGGTCCTGTCGTGGTTTTTGCTACCGTCATGAAAATCCCCTTCGCTAACGCTTGCGCAAAGCGCCATCGTCGTCGACCGACCGCCTGGTTTCAAGGGGAGAGGCTGGCATAGAATGGCCCGTCGTTGTTTGAGGATTTCATGTGCGCCTGATTATTTCGCTTGTGTTGCTGAGTGGCGTAGCTTTTGACGCGCAGACCGGGGAGGTGCAGCTACCGAAAACGCTCGCTTGGAGCGCTTACAACCTTGGCACGACCGGATATAACCAAGCCGTTGCGATCGGTAAAGTCCTGAAGGACGAGTACGACGTTACCTTGCGCGTCATCCCGGGAAAAAACGATATATCCCGGCTGTTACTTCTCGTGAAAGGGCGTGTTCAGCTCTCCGCAAACGGCATGGCAACCTATTTCGCACAAGAAGGGGTATTCCAATTCGAGAACGAGAAATGGGGGCCCATACGATTGCGGCTGGTCATTTCATCAAACGGTGAAAGCAACCAATCCCTGGCGGTGGCCGCCGACACTGGCATCACCCACCCCAGTGAATTAAAAGGCCGTCGAGTTCCCTATGTACGCGGGGCTCCGGCGTTGAACGTTGCGATAGAAGCGTTTCTCGCCTGCGGGGATCTCGGTTGGGATGATGTTGAGCGGGTGGACTTTCCTGGCTACAACTCGATGTGGAATGGGATCGTCAACGGGCATGTGGACGCGGCGTTTGCCAATACTGTTTCGGGACCGGCGCGCAAACTCGAAGCCTCACCCCGAGGCATCAGGTGGTTGGAAATCACTCCTGAAGACAAGGACTGTACCCGTCGGTTGCTGAAGGTAGCGCCCTATTTCACACCTCACGTGGCTACGCGGGGGGCAGGTATTACCGTCGATGCACCGAATGTGGGCATGACGTATCCGTATCCGCTGCTGATCGGCCTGGACACGACCGACGAGACGCTGGTGTATTCCATGATTCAGGTCATTCACAAACATTACGACGCGTTCAAAAATGCCGATCCCGGCGCCATCGGTTGGGCAATGGATCGTCAGCTGTTGAGCTACGTTGTGCCCTATCACGTAGGCGCTGTACGGTATCTGCGCGAGATCGGTGTGTGGACCGAGGAGAACGAGTCGAACAATCAGCGCCTGCTCGAACGCCAACGTGTGTTGGGTGCTGCCTGGTCGCGGCACAAACAAAACGAGTTTTCGGACGACGACGCGTTCCGACTTGCGTGGCGTAGTTCTCGCGTTGTGGCGTTAGAAGCCGCAGGGTTCGATCCAGTTTGGCGATAGCCGGTTGAGCAAACCCGTCCGTTATCTCGTTATGGCAGGTGCCGTCGTGAGCCTGTTTCTTGCTATGGATGCTTTGCGGATTTTTACCAGCTCGCAATTGCTGGGTAGTTGGATTCGCATTGAAACTCATTATTATTTTGCCCTCCTAGGCTCGCTGTTGCCTTTGGCGTTTCTTATCTTTCCGCGTGTGCGTTATCTCGATTCCTCGCTTGCGATATTAACGATCTCGATCTGCGGCTACTTTTTCTTTCAGGCAGAACCCATGGTGGATGAAGGCTGGGAGTTTGGTGCTCCAGAGCTCGCTACGTGGTTGGCGTTCGCGCTTTGGGCGTTGCTTCTCGAGGCCGTTCGCCGCTCCTCGGGTTGGGCGATATTTTCGATCGTGCTGGTTTTCTCGATCATGCCGGTGTTCGCGGGGCAGTTGCCTGGGCCGTTCGCCGGTCTTGAATCCACTCCGCAGGAAACAGCCGTTTACCACGCACTCAGTATCGAGAGCATCTTCGGTTTGCCTTTCCGTGCGTTTGCGGACCTTGTGATCGGATTCATCCTGTTCGGCATCGCGTTGCAATACACCGGCGGTGGTAAGTTTTTTCTGGATCTGGCTTTCGCGCTGTTGGGTCACGTTCGTGGTGGCCCTGCCAAAGTTGCGATACTCAGCAGCGGCCTGATGGGCAGCATGAGTGGCAGCGTTATTACGAACGTGCTCACTACCGGTCAGCTCACGATCCCAGCAATGAAGCAGACGGGGATGACTCCAGAAACGGCTGCCGGAGTAGAGGCCTGTGCGTCCACGGGCGGTGTGTTGTTGCCACCGATTATGGGTTCTACGGCTTTTGTGATGGCAACGTTTCTCGAGCTGCCGTACTACGAGGTAGCCCTGGCAGCGGTTATCCCGGCGTTACTGTACTTTTTTGGCTTGTTTCTTCAGGTTGATGCCCATGCTGCAACCACCGGGCTCAAGGGTATAC
>SMWK01000159.1 GCA_004356895.1 Gammaproteobacteria bacterium | reverse complement strand
CTTGCCCCGGCGTCAGGGAACAAACCGATGGTAATTTCGGGCATCGCAATTCTGGAGCGCTCGGTGACGATTCGATGACCCGCCGCGCTGAAGATTCCAAGACCGCCACCCATCACGATGCCGTGACCGATCGCAACAACGGGTTTGGGGTAGGTATGTAGCTGATAGTTGAGTCGATATTCGGATTCAAAAAACTGATACGGATACTCGTCCACCGTTTCCCCAGTCTGGTGGTTGTTGAGCATCGCGTAATATAAGGCTTGAATATCTCCTCCCGCACAAAAAGCGCGCTCGCCCGCACTCGTGATCAACAAAGCAACCACCTCATCACGAACCGCCCATCGCGCGAGTGCGCCTGCAAGGATGCCAATCATTTCCAGGCTCAGGGAGTTCAGAGTGGCTTCGGCATGCAGCCGCACCTCGGCGACCACCATTTCGTTGCGCGTAGTGTGTTCGTATAGAAGTACCGGTGAACTCGCATCGTTCAGCGGCACGCCAGACGGGTGTCCTTTGTTCTTGTCGCCGCGAACATTCACCCTTCAGCCATTGATCCACGCCGGCGTACGCTTTTCGAGAAACGCGTTAACGCCTTCGGTTTGATCCTGCGTGTCGAACAGCTTCACGAACGCCGCGCGTTCTGCCGTATACGCGGCGTTTATGTGACCACCGCGCGCCTGTTGAATCAGATTTTTACAAGCCGTCACCGCCGGTGGACTCTGTTTGCTGACTTTTTCTGCGAGTTCGAGCGCATGACCTAACGATTGACCCATTTCAACAACCTTTTCCACCAGACCTATCCTCTTAGCCGTAGCTGCATCAAGGCGCTCACCGCAAAGAATAATCTGTTTCGCCCAGCCCTCTCCAACCATCCACGCCAGGTTCTGGGTTCCACCACCGCAGGGTAACAAGCCAACACTCGCTTCCGGCAACCCCATCTGAACCTGGCTTTCCGCGATACGAATGTCGCAGGCAAGCGCACACTCCAGCCCGCCACCCATCGCAAAGCCGTTGATGGCGGCTATGCTGACACCACGAAAATTCGCCAAGGTCTCAAAAGCGTGACCAAAACCGTCTGCCAAGCTCTGGGCAACTTTTTTGTCCCCGGAAGAGAACAGATTCAGATCCGCACCTGCCGAAAAAAACTTCTCACCGGACCCGGTTATGACAAGCGCGTAAATATTTTTCTCAGCGTTACAGGCTTCGACAATTTTCGCCAGCCCCTCCAGACTCCGGGCGTCCCACGTGTTGGCTGGTGGATTGTTGATGGTGATCAGCAGGGTATGTCCGCGCGCTTCGACAATTAGCTTCTCAGTGGATGACTCGATCATTCTTTCTACTCAACTCGATAGTGATGAAATTGCGCCTGCAAACAACTCTAGCGGCGCATTATTCGACTCGAAACCAGTCGATGGGTGTCTGCCCATTGTCTTCCAGGTAGCGGTTCGCTGCAGAAAAATGTCCGCAATCGAAAAATCCCCGGTGGGCTGAAAGCGGTGATGGGTGAGGAGCACTCAACACACAATGGCGGTTGCGGTCGACAATGGCCCCTTTCTTGTGGGCATAACTACCCCACAACATGAATACCAACCCCGATTGTGAAGTATTCAGAGTTTCGACGATGCGATCGGTGAAGGTTTCCCAACCGCGTCCTTGATGAGAACCTGCGCGCCCGCGCTCCACGGTCAAAACCGAATTGAGCAGCAGTACGCCTTGTTGCGCCCACGGCAGCAGACAACCGTGTTTGTCATCCAGTGTTCGTTCGGGAGTACCTAGATCATCGTTGATCTCCTTGAAGATATTCACCAGCGATGGCGGTTGGGAAACGCCGGGCTGTACAGAGAAACACAATCCGTGCGCCTGTTGCGGTCCGTGATACGGATCCTGCCCGATGATGACCACTTTGACATCGTCAAGCGGGATCAGATCCAGGGCGGCAAAGATGTTCGCACCTTTCGGGTAGATCACCTTGCGTGCCTGCTTTTCGCGCACCAGGAATTGCCGCAGCGTCGTCATGTAGGATTTATCGAACTCGTCGCCTAATGCCGCTTTCCAGGAAGGTTCAAGACGTATCCGATCTTCAACCATCGCGGGCATCGCGAGGTTTCATCAACGGAAACAGCAACACATCGCGAATCGAGGGTGAGTCGGTGAGCAACATCACCAATCGATCGATGCCGAGCCCCTCACCGGCTGCCGGCGGTAAGCCGTACTCGAGTGCGGTGATGTAATCCTGATCGAACTGCATGGCTTCCAGATCACCCGCCGTTTTTTTCAACATCTGCTGGCGAAACCGCTCCGCTTGATCGTCCGGATCGTTGAGCTCAGAAAATCCGTTGGCAATCTCACGACCACCGATAAACAGCTCAAATCGGTCTGTTACTTCCGGGTTCTGGTCGTTCTTGCGCGACAACGGAGAAACTTCTGTGGGGTAATGAGTAATGAAGGTGGGTTGTTCCAGGCAGGCCTCTACACGTTCCTCGAATAGTTCCATATGCATCTTACCCAACCCCCAGGAGGGTGGAATCTCTCGGTTCATCCCAGTCAACAGTTTGCGCAGTTGGTCTACATCGTTGAGTTGATCTTCTTCAATCTCGGTGTAGCGGGAGATAGCCTGCACCATTGTCATGCGTTCGGCGGGTTGCGCGAAATCGATTGTGGTGCCTTGATAAGTTAACCGGCTCGAACCCAGAACTGCTTCGGCAATTCCACGCAGGAGTTCCTCGGTCAGCTCAATCAGCTCATTGTAGTCACTGTACGCCTGGTAAAACTCGAGCATCGTGAATTCAGGGTTGTGCCGGGTAGAAAGTCCTTCATTGCGGAAGTTGCGATTGATCTCGAAGACTCGTTCAAAGCCTCCTACTGTGAGGCGCTTCAAAAAGAGTTCAGGTGCGATCCGCAGATAAAGATCCAAGTCGAGGGCGTTGTGGTGTGTAGTGAACGGTCGAGCGGTAGCACCACCCTGGACGATGTGCATCATCGGGGTTTCAACCTCGAGATAGTTTCGTGCAACGAAGAACTCACGTATATGTTGGACTACCATCGAGCGAATCTCGAAGACTCGTCGCGACTCTGAACTCATAATGAGGTCGAGATATCGCTGTCGGTATTTGGTCTCCAGATCAGCGAGGCCGTGGTATTTTTCCGGCAGGGGTCGGATGGTTTTGTTGAGGAGTGCAATCTCGGTTGCCTGAACGGTAAGCTCTCCTTTGTTGGTGCGCATGAGGGAACCTCTGACCCCAACGATGTCGCCGATATCCCACAAATCTTTGAACGTCTGGTAGACGTCTTCGCCGAGATCGTCCTGGCGCAGGTAACACTGTATCTTGCCACTGACATCCTGCAGCGTTATGAAGCTCGCTTTACCCATGACCCGACGCAACATCACACGACCGGCGACGGCTGTCTGCATTGGCGTTGACTCGAGTGTCAGCTTGTCAAGATCGCGGCAACGATCCTGCAAATCCGCCGCCATCGCTTCACGCCTGAAATCGTTGGGGAAAGCTTTCCCGCTGTCACGCCATGCTTGGAGCTTGGCACGGCGGACTTTGATAATGTCGTTCTCTTCGGCCATTGATTTTTTTACTTGTTACGCACAGCGTCTGTACTACGTCCGCATTGCGACATTTTATAACCCCGCCTTCAGACTTGCTTCGATGAAGCTGTCGAGGTCGCCGTCCAACACTTTTCCGGGGTCGGTTCGCTCGACCTGGGTGCGTAGGTCTTTCACCCGCGATTGATCCAGCACATAAGATCTTATCTGGCTACCCCACCCGATGTCCGCCTTGGAATCTTCAACGGCCTGTTGCTTTTCGCGCCGCTTCAGCTCTTCGAGTTCGTACAACTTGGCTCGCAGTTGCTTGAACGCCTTATCTTTGTTCTGGTGCTGAGAGCGTTCGCTCTGGCATTGCACAACGGTGTTCGTCGGCAGATGGGTAAGGCGTACGGCTGAGTCTGTCCGGTTCACGTGCTGACCACCGGCGCCGCTTGCACGGTAGGTGTCCACGCGTACGTCGGAAGGATTGATGTCGATTTCAATATCGTCCTCTATCTCGGGAGAAACGAACACCGAAGCAAACGAAGTGTGGCGCCGATTACCGGCATCAAAGGGCGATTTGCGTACCAGCCTGTGAACGCCAGTCTCGGTACGCAGCCAGCCGAACGCATAGTCGCCGGAAACGAGCACCGTGGCACTGGTGATTCCGGCTATTTCGCCAGGCGACAGTTCGATGATTTCCATAGTGAAGCCGCGCTTTTCTCCCCAGCGTAAATACATTCGCAGCAGCATTTCGGCCCAATCTTGAGCTTCGGTACCGCCCGCGCCGGACTGAATTTCGACGAATGCGTTGGCAGTATCCATCTCTCCATCGAACATCCGGCGGAACTCGAGTGCCGCGAGATCCGTTTCAAGGCGGTCGAGATCAGCATCTACCTCATTGAGCGTCCCGCCGTCTGCCTCATCGGCGGCGAGTTCTGCCAGCTCCGCGAGATCCATGAGGTTAGTCTGTAACTGTGAGAGTACCTTGGTGATTCCATCGAGCGTCGCACGTTCCTTGTGCAGCGACTGCGCGCGTTGCTGATCATTCCAGACGTTTGGACTCGCGAGCTCCCGCTCTACTTCTTCCAACCGCTGTAGTTTGCTTTCGAAGTCAAAGATACCCCCTCAGCACCACGTCGCGCTTGTTGAGGTCCTTAATTCGTTCTCTTATGGAGGTAATTTCAGCCATGAATCCGATCGGTTGGTCCCTATGCAGAAATCGCCTTCTCCGGTCATGGCAGGCAGTTTCTGGAAAAACGCGCCAGTTTATGCCAAGACCGACAGATGCTCCACTACCAGCTGTAACGTGGGTATCTCGCCATAGTCGTTTTCGTTCAAGCGATACACCGCATCCACCAGGGTTGCTTCGCCGAGCGGTGGCTGGCGAAAGGCAATCGCATCGAATAACCGTTCACCTCGCTTGAGTACAAGCTTGAGATGATGCTCGCCAACCACACGCTGTGTCACCAGAACAAATTTGTCGTGAAATAGCGGCTCAGGAAATCCTTGTCCCCAGGGCCCACCATTTTCCAGACGCTCAGCCATAGCGAGACATAAATCATCTTCGCACAGCCCGCCATCGGTAAGGATGACCTGCTCCAGAGCTTCTCTGGGCAACACCCGGCGAACCTCGTCGTCAAACGCTTTACAGAATCGCTGATAGTGCACCCGCTTGATCGACATCCCAGCGGCCATCGCATGGCCACCGAATCTGACCAGCAAGCCGGGGAAACGCGATGCGATCGCGTCCAGGACATCGCGCACATGTAAACCCGGCAACGAACGAGCAGAACCCTTCAACTCATCCGGTGCAAGATCCCCCGTTTCAGCGAATGCGATGACCGGCCGATGGATCTTTTCGCGCAATCGTCCTGCAACGATTCCAACTACCCCCTGGTGCCATCCGGGTTCGTATACGCACACACCAAATCGATCATCAGTTGCAACGTTTTGAGCACTGACGATGAGTTCCGCTGCGCTCACCATTTCCTGCTCGATCTCCCGGCGGGCACGGTTGAGCTCATCGAGGGCGGTAGCTAGTCCACGGGCTGTCGGTAAGTCTTCCGCCAATAAACACCGTATTCCGATCGCCATATCATCAAGGCGTCCAGCGGCATTGAGTCTCGGGCCAAGGGCAAACCCTAGATCCTGTGCGGTGAGCTTGCGCAATTGTCGACGTGCCACGCTACAAAGTGCCTGAACACCCGGTCGACAGCGCCCTGCACGCATGCGCTTGAGCCCCTGGTGTACGAGAATCCGGTTGTTGTGGTCTAGCGGTACGACATCTGCCACCGTCCCCAAAGCCACAAGATCCAGCCAGTCCGCTAAATTCGGTACCACACGTTCGGCGAACCAACCATCTTCACGAAGTTTCGCGCGCACAACCATCAACAAGTAATAAATGACCCCCACGCCTGCCATTGCCTTGCTCGGAAATTTGCACCCCGGGAGGTTTGGGTTAACGATCGCAAACGCAGCCGGGAGTTCGGCACCCGGCAAATGGTGGTCTGTGACGATTACGTCAATTCCGAGCGTATTAGCCAGCGCAACGCCGTCGACACTGGACACGCCGTTGTCCACCGTGATCAGCAGCGCTGGTTGCAAGTCTGCTGCCAGGCGAACTATCTCAGGTGACAGACCGTAACCAAATTCGAAACGGTTCGGCACAAGAAAATCTACGTTGTCCGCACCCATCGCGCGCAACAGACTCAAGGCAAGTGCAACCGATGTCGCACCATCCGCATCAAAATCGCCGACGACCAAAATACGCTCTTGGTTCACAATCGCATGCTGAACCCGCTCGGCAGCTGGATGCACCTGGTTCAGCTCGTCTGGCGGCAACAGATTCCTGAGCGATAGCTCAAGTTCAGATACAGATCGAATTCCACGTGCTGCATAGATCCGCTCGAAAAGCGGTGCTAGATCGCCATCGATGGAAACTTCGCCAACGTCCCTTGCCATAATCAGGACGTCAGCCATTAGAAAGCTGATCGACCCGCAGTCGAGTGATTTTACCCACGACTTCCGGCAATGACTGAACTTGAGCGATAACACCGTTCATCACTCGCTCAGTAACCGTGTGGGTGAGAATGACGATGGGCACCCAGGCTTCTTGAGATTGTGTATTGATGGCCTGCTCGCGCTGGATGGCTGCCTCGATGCTGATGTTCCTTTCGCTGAGCAACGTAGCCACCTTTGCAAATACGCCTGGCTGATCTAAAGAAGGTATCCGTAGATAATACCCACTTTGAGTATCCTCCACCGGGAGCATATCTAGACTGGTGTTCGACGTCTCGAGGGGCAGGTAGGCTGTGCCACGCGCCAACTCCACCAGGTCGGCAATGACCGCAGATGCGCTCGCACGACCCCCTGCGCCCGCACCGCAATAAAGGGTCGGTCCCGCGGCATTGCCGTGCACCAGAACCGCGTTCATCACGCCATCGATGTTTGCGATCAGCTGTCGTTTCGGCACGAGCGTCGGATGCACCCGCGCTTCCACACCGGCCTCGGTGCGCCGTGCAATACCCAAATGTTTGATCCGATAACCCAGTTGACCCGCGTAATTAATGTCTTCCGCCGTTATCTCGGAGATACCCTCGGTGTATACGTCAGCGAAACGAAAACCCGTGCCGAATGCGAGCGCCGCGAGGATAGTCAGCTTGTGTGCGGCATCAATACCAGCAACATCCACCGTGGGATCAGCTTCCGCGTATCCCAAGCGCTGCGCCTCTGCGAGCGCGTCGTCAAAGCTCCGTCCCTCCTCCGTCATAGCCGTGAGGATGAAGTTTGAAGTTCCGTTGATGATTCCCGCCAGCCAGTCCACGCGGTTGCCAGCGAGGGAACGGGTGAGTGCGGCAATGATGGGGATGGCCCCGGCAACGGCTGCTTCGAAACCCAGATAACATCCCTGCTCCCGCGCCAATCCCAGTAACTCGTTGCCGTGCAGCGCCACAACCGCCTTGTTACCAGTGACAACCGAGGTACGGTTCAAGAGCGCATTGCGCACGATCTCGAGCGCCGTTTCCTCACCACCGATGAGTTCAACCACCACATCCAGATCTTTGCGCTTCGACAGTGCGAGTACGTCGGTGGAAAACTCCGCCATGCCCAGATTAACATCGGGTTTGAGATTCCGGCTGGCAATCTGGGTAAGTAGAATCTCACGCCCTGCCCGTTGGGTAATCACATCAACGTTATCGCGCAGCACGTTGAGAACGCCTTGCGCAACAGTACCCAGACCGCACATCCCGACTCTAAGCGGTTTCCCCACGCTCACTCTCAAACGTTTAAAAAGACAACATTACTAGAAGCGGGCTCAAAATGAGACCGCTTCGAGGGAGCGCAGGGATGCGCACTGCGTACGCGACCTTTTTCGAAGGAAAATGGTTTCCTAGAAAACCGTGGATTAAATGCCAGGACGGAGAGCGGCCTACTACGGCGCGGTAACCGTGACCGGTCCGAAGTAGCGGTCCAGCCATGAGAGTATTTCTGTGACAAACTCCCGTTTCGGCGGTATATGGTCGGTGTCATAGACCTTCATGACTTTGTGTTCAGGCACGGTTCCTACCAGGTCGAACAAGGGTTTGGCTGATGCTTCGTAGCCCAGCAGGGAATCGTAGCGTCCTACCAACATCAGAAAAGGGACGGTGATGTGTGGCGCGTAATGCTGCGAACGTGATTCTGGACGACCTGCCGTAGAGAGACCCCCCGCCAGCAATACGGCATTGTCGATTCGCTTCTCCACCGCAGGGATGATGCCGCCTAATAATCCTCCCCAACTCATGCCGTAGTAAGCGATTTTTTCTTGATCGATATCGGCGCGAGTCTCAAGGTAATCCATGGATCTGCGGAAATCTTGAACGAGTTGCACGAGGTATTCCGTGTACGTGTTGGTACTCGTCCCCATATGCAATGGGATCAGCAGTTCGTCACTGCGTTCAAACGTTCCTTGGTAAACCGGATATACCACCGCACGGCCAGTTTTTACCAGAAACGACAAGAAAACGGGATACTCGTAGTACAAATCGATGTTTTCGCTGGAACTCTGGAAAAGAGAACCACTACCGGGAAAGTACACCACCGTCTGATAGGGAGGTTCTACATTGGTCGGCAGGAAAAGATTAACGATCATCCGCTCACCATAGGCGGTGTCTATGGAAAATCGCTCTAAAATCCACAGCTCCGACGTTTCGTCTCGAGATTCGAGGCGGATGTTCAATGGCGTCTGATCATAATCAAACTGTCTGAGAAAAACGTCATATACCTCATCGGAAACGACGTCTTCCCGGTTTGAGAAACGGAGTGGGATGATTGGCGCTTCAGCGAAGACGGATTCCGGCAGCCGAATACCATCCGGCAGAGAGATCGTGCGAAATCCGTAACCGTCTTTCCGAAACATGGGTGGCGCATGCGACAGTTCCGCAAAGCGATAAGGATTGTCGTCATAGGATCCGCCGCGGACGAGACGACCTTGACTGGTGAGGTTATAACACCACTCACGAACGTTTCCCGCCAGGTCATTGGCCCCGAATGCGGTATACCCGGGCAGGCTGCCCACCGCCACGGTCCCCGAACGCCCAAAATTGCTGTACGGCGTGAATATGGCCAAACCACCAAGCTGTGGATACTGGATCAGTGTTGAATCATCCCCACGTGCCAATCCCCAGTGAGTCCCGGAGGGAAGCGATCGGCCAACAAATTCGGCATATGCGGCAGCCTCGTACCAGCTAACTCCAGAGACCGGGTGATTCGCCTTCCCGTCGGGATAAGTACCGCCCAGCCAGGTACTTGGACCCGGACGTCCAGAGCGATCTACGAAGCTGTTTATGCCTTCTTCCCAGGTCAACGCTTGACCATATTCGACAAATTCGTGTTGCCAGTACACAGGATTGCGATAACCGCCGATATCGATGAATTTCTGAAACTTTGCGTTAGTGATCTCGTTTCGATCTATGAAGAAGTCTTCTACCTTTCCAAGCGGCGTCTGTGCACCCGCTACCCTGACCATCCCGTCGGGAATGTCCTCCAGCCGATCCAGTTTTCTTGCGAAATCGTTGGGGATCAGATACTCATCGCCACTGAGGCTGAGATCCCAGGTCGAATGGGCTGCTCGCACCGTCTCATATCCGTCTTTCTCGACTTTCCAACGGAAAACACCCACCGGCAGCCGGACATTGTGGATCGGTGTGATGCCCAGGTGTTGCCAGTTTTCCTCGGTTTTTGGATAGTTCTTGATGTAGACGTCTGCACCCTGGGGATCGGTATCAACATTGATCAAAAGTGAGGTCTTCGCAAAGATTTCAACCAAGTCGGGGTCATTCGGAAGAATTTTCTCGGCTTCAACTGCAATGGCATATGGATCGGTAAAGTCCTTCCACCGATCTTCCATCAACCGCTCTATCTGCGGTATCGCTTCATCTCTGACCCAGCGAATGTCCGCCTGCCGGTCGAGATAACGCATACCGACGTAACCGAGTACAACAATACCGACCACCGTAGTTGAGACAAGCGGGACAACGAGGCGTTTGATCAGTGCAAGAGGGTCAGAAAGAGGGTAGTCACCTGATATTGTTATCGAGTTGGCTGAAAATTCAGACAACCGCGCAATACTATCGAGCAGTTTCTGCCGATACACGGGTACGCGCATCTCATAACGTAAGATCGCCTGACTGGTGCCTGTGGTCAGCGCTAGACCTGCTGGCATTTCCGACTTCGAAAGATGCAGGGCCAGAATGGGCGTGTTCCGATCCAGTCCGAAATACACCTCATCGCGACAATGCCGCGAAGCGATTGACGCGGGGCTCACGTAGAACAGGATGAGGCTGGCGCCTAGAATCGCGCGTCCTAGTTCATCGGGGAACTCGGCACCAGGGCTGATGCCTTCGTCATACCAGACATTGATATCCTGATCCTGCAGCCACTTGATCTCGGGATAGACCAGCGACGAGTCATCGTGTGCGTAACACACGAAAACATAGGGTTCATCCCCTTCATAGGCTGCAAAAGGTTTTTCCATCCTGACTCCCTACCAACAGCCCTACCCTGTTAGTTCGTCTTCCAGAATATTGTAACCGACACAATGGGCGGTTGCGCCATTCTGGCAATTCCTATCGAGAGGTTCCATCTCGACCTGGGTGGTGGAGTGGAGTCGCAGGCTTCGATGACCGTTATTCGACTTCGTGGCCGAAGTTAGCTCATCCGGATTTTTGAACGACCGCTTTCCCAGCAAAACACCGGGTGCTCTTAAGTTACTCTAGATACCGATACGCTCCACTAATTCTTCCGCGGGAAGATAACCCGGTAACAAACGGCCGTCTTCTAAAACGATGGCGGGTGTCCCTGTCACCCCAACCTGGCCACCAAGTTCAAAGTGCGCGGCTACTGGATTATTGCAAGTGGCATCGGGAATGGATTGGCCGGCTTTCAGTTGCGTGATCGCGAGCTGAGGATTATCCGAGCACCATGCGGAGACGATCTTGTCGTATGAACGCGATCCAATTCCAGCCCGCGGATACGCCAGATAGCGCACCTCCACGCCGAGCTCGTTCAGGCGTGGTACCTCGAGGTGGAGTTTGCGGCAGTAAGTGCAGTCGACATCGGTGAACACGTTGATGAATGCTTTTGTGTCACCTTCAGGCGTGAAAATGACCAGCTCACTGCTTGGAACATTGGCCATGGTGGTTTTGCGTTTCTGGATGCGGCTGTTCTCCGCGAGGTTGATGATTTCGGTATCGCCCAATTCGTAAAGATCCCCGTTGAACAAGTAGCGTCCATCTTCGGTCCCATACAGAATATCGCCCCCTTGCAGCTCGAGCGCGTATATGCCCGCTACCGGGGTCGGCGCGACCGACTCAACCACTATGTTGGGACGAAGCTCACTAAACCTCGCAACCAGGCGTTCGCCGCCAGCGAAAGCCGTCTGCCAGGCTAATACACCAACTATCAACCAACCGAGCTTCATCTTCACGTCCAATTCCTTCCGTACTGATAGTTGTTGATCATGCCTGTGCGGAGCCATCGCGGTGGCACGTTCGCTATTCCACGTAGACCGCAAATTGTCTGCAGAATTCCGAAAATTTACTGTGACCCAACTTCACTTTGTGCTTGTCACCCTCGCGGATGGTGCGCCTGATGCAAGTCCTTGAGGCGCGCTTGTGCTACATGAGTATAGATCTGGGTTGTCGACAAGTCTGCATGGCCCAACATCATCTGCACGGCCCGCAGATCCGCTCCATGGTTCAACAGGTGGGTGGCGAATGCGTGGCGTAGAGAATGCGGCGAGACGTCTCGATTGATGCCTGCCTTACGAGT
>SMWK01000158.1 GCA_004356895.1 Gammaproteobacteria bacterium | reverse complement strand
CCCGTCACTTCGAAGCTCAGACTCTCGTCCACGCGGAAATCGTCTGGTGTGTGTTTGAACACTGCGCTCAGGCCCGTGGCAGGATAGGCACGCGGCCAGCGAGTCACCATACGTCTTTCGGAACTGTTCCAGGGACCGCTTCGGGAACCACTTCGGGAACCGCTTCGGGGACCAAATAGAAGGTTTCTCCCCGTTTGATCATCCCCAGATCGCTGCGCGCTCGGGCTTCGACTGCGTCCAGGCCTTCCTTCAAAGCAAGCACCTCGGCGGTAAGAACGCGGTTGCGCCGTTCGAGCACGGCCGTCCGTTTATGTTGCTGCTCTACCTTCATGCGCAACTTCTCCGCAGCTGCGTAGCCAACATCACCAAACCATATTTTGTACTGCAGCCCTGCCAGGAGAACAACCGTGATGCCAATGAGGATACGCATGGAAGACTATTGGGTGATCGCGAGAAAGAACACTACCTTCTCAGCTCAGCGTGGCCGCGGTATGCAACCTGACTTCCGAGCGCTTCCTCGATGCGTAAAAGCTGATTGTACTTTGCGACCCGATCAGAGCGGCTTAGCGAGCCGGTCTTGATCTGCCCCGCACCCGTGGCAACCGCTAAATCAGCAATTGTGGTGTCTTCGGTTTCACCGGAACGATGTGATATCACCGTCGTATAACCAGCGTCATGGGCCATGCGAATAGCATCGAGTGTTTCGGTGAGAGTGCCAATCTGATTGAGCTTGATCAGAATCGAATTCGCGATGCCGCGGTTAATGCCATCCGCAAGAATACTGGTGTTGGTAACAAAGATGTCATCGCCCACTAGTTGCACGTTCTCGCCCAGCCGCTCTGTGAGACAGCGCCAGCCTTCCCAATCGTTCTCGCCCATACCGTCTTCGATCGATGCGATGGGATATTGCTCGACGAGGTGAGCAAGGTAATCTGTAAACTCGGCGCTGGAAAACGACCGCCCTTCCCCGCTCAGACGATATTCGCCATCCACATGGAATTCCGATGCAGCACAATCCAGTGCCAACGTCACATCTTCGCCTAGCCGGTACCCCGCTTCGCGTACGGCTTCGGCGATTATGCCCAGGGCGGCGGCGTTGGATTCCAGGTTCGGTGCAAACCCGCCTTCGTCGCCCACTGAGGTGATTAACCCTCGCCCCTGCAGCACCTTGCGCAATGAATGGAAGATCTCTGCACCACAGCGCAGAGCTTCGCGGAAAGAATCCATGGAAACCGGTTGCACCATAAATTCCTGGATATCGACATTGTTGTCTGCATGTTCGCCGCCATTGATGATGTTCATCATCGGCACTGGCATGCACATATCCACGCCGCCCATCATGGCGTTGATGTGCTGGTAGAGTGGCTGTCCGCTGGCGGCCGCGCCGGTTTTGGCTACCGCCAGGGAAACTGCCAGCAACGCGTTGGCACCAAATTTCGACTTGTTTGGCGTGCCGTCGAGTTCACAGAGCCGATTGTCCAATGCGTTCTGGTCTTCCGGATCCATTCCTTTGAGGGCCGTGGCCAACTGATCATTTATCCCAAGAACCGCTTTTGTGACTCCCTTGCCGAGATAGCGTGTTTTATCTCCATCGCGCAGCTCCAGAGCCTCTCGAGAGCCTGTCGATGCACCGGAGGGCACGCAGGCGCGGCCGAATGCACCGTTGTCGGCAATAACGTCCGCTTCCACTGTGGGGTTGCCGCGGGAATCGAGTATCTCACGGGCGTGGATCTCGACAATTCTGCTCATAAGCGCAATTCTTTCAATCACCCTTCCAAAATAGAAGTCTGTGACTCTAAGAACGGACGCGACTTGGCTACCTCGTCAAGCGCCATCAGCTGCTCGAGCAACGGCTGCATCTGGTGCAAAGGCCAGGAGTTGGGACCGTCGGAAAGTGCTTGCTCTGGAAACGGATGAGTTTCCACAAAAAGCCCCGCGACGCCCACCCCAACTGCAGCCCGAGCCAATACCGGGACCATTTCCCGCTGCCCACCTGAGACGCTTCCAAGGCCGCCAGGCATCTGCACCGAATGCGTCGCATCAAAAACCACCGGACAATCGGTCTCACGCATGATGGCAAGGGAACGCATGTCAGATACCAGGTTGTTGTAACCGAAGCTGGCACCTCGCTCACAGACCATGATCTGCTCGTTCCCAGTCGATTTCGCCTTCGCGGCCACATGGATCATGTCACCCGGCGCAAGGAACTGGCCTTTCTTGATGTTCACCGGTCGCCCCTGACTGCATACCTTGACGATGAAGTTGGTCTGCCGGCAGAGAAAGGCCGGTGTCTGCAACACGGCAACCACATCCCTGACTTCGTCGAGCGGCGTATCCTCGTGTACGTCGGTGAGCACCGGTATCTCGAGATCGGTTTTGACCCGTTCCAGCACGCGCAAACCCGCTTCGAGACCGGGTCCGCGGAAGCTGTGGTGCGAAGAGCGATTGGCTTTGTCGAAGGAGCACTTGAAGATGAAAGGTATGCCGAGTTCCGTGGTTAACCGTTTGAGTTCAGCGGCGGTCTCGAGAACCAGTGTTTCACTCTCGATCACACAAGGACCCGCAATCACAAACAACGGCTTATCGAGCCCAACCTCATAATTACAAAGCAGCATATTTCACCAGCGTGTCAGGGACGGCCCTTACTCTGCAGCTTTGTGTCCAGTTTAGCCATTAATGGCACCTTCTTTCAGCAGCGATCCTTGGGTGGCGTGCTCGTTGGCAGCTTCGATAAAGCCTGTGAACAACGGATGTCCCTCGCGCGGCGAAGAGGTGAATTCCGGATGGAATTGACAAGTGATGAACCATGGATGGTCCTTGAGTTCGATCATTTCGACCAGTTCTCCATCCTCGGATCTGCCGGCGACGATCAATCCTTTTGCTTCGAGATCTGCGATGTAACGATTGTTCACCTCATAACGATGGCGGTGCCGTTCCTTGATGATGTCTTTTCCGTACAGGCGTTGCGCGTGGGATCCTTGCGCCAGCGTACATACCTGCTCGCCGAGGCGCATGGTACCGCCAAGATCGTCGTTGCCCGTACGTTTCTCCAGATGGCCCTCAAGGTCAGTCCATTCGGTAATCAGGGCAATGACCGGATGCGGCGTCGACCCGTCGATCTCCGTGGAATGAGCGCCTTCGTAGCCAGCCACATGGCGGGCAAAATCTACCACGGCCGCATGCAGGCCGTAACAGATGCCGAGATAAGGCACCTGATTCTCTCGTGCATAACGTGCAGCCAGAACTTTGCCTTCAAAACCCCGCTGGCCGAAGCCGCCAGGCACCAGAATGGCTTCAACCTCATCAAGAACACCGGTGCCATCGCGCTCGATATCTTCCGCATCGACATAATTGATGTGGACGCGGGTGAGGGTCCGCATACCGGCATGGATAATTGCTTCATTGAGTGATTTGTAGGCATCCAGCAAGTCCAGGTACTTGCCGACAATCGCAATGCGCACCTCCCGTTCCGGATGCAGTTGGGCACTCACCACTTCAGCCCACTCCGACAAGTCAGCTTCAGGACAGTCGAGCCCGAACTTCTCGACAACGTACTCATCCACTCGCTGATCGTGGAGCATCTGCGGCACGAGGTAGATCGTCGCCTGATCCTCGACCGACACCACCGCACGTTCTTCAACGTTGGTGAACAATGCAATCTTGCTACGTGACGCCTTTGGCAACACCCGGTCAGAACGGCATATCAGAATGTCCGGCTGTAAACCGATGGATCGAAGCTCCTTGACGGAATGTTGAGTCGGTTTGGTCTTGATCTCTCCGGCGGTCGAGATGTAGGGCACGTAACTCAAGTGAATATAGAGGGTATTTGACACCCCAACGTCCAGACGCAGCTGCCGAATAGCTTCGAGGAACGGCTGGGCTTCGATATCGCCAACGGTGCCTCCGCATTCGACGATAAGCACATCGAACCCGACGCCAACATCTTTGATACGCCGTTTTATTTCATCGGTGATGTGTGGAATCACCTGTACCGTAGCACCGAGGTAGTCACCGCGCCGCTCTCTCTTGAGCACCTCCGCATACACACTTCCCGTCGTGAAGTTATTCGCTTTGGTCATGCGCGCGCCACAGAACCGTTCGTAGTTACCTAGATCCAGGTCGGTTTCCGCGCCGTCGGCTGTCACGAAGACTTCTCCGTGCTGAAACGGGCTCATGGTGCCGGGATCCACATTGATGTAGGGATCCATTTTCAGCACGTTGACGTTCAGGGTGCGGGCTTCCAGAACGGCAGCCAGCGAAGAGGTGATGATCCCTTTACCTAAAGAAGAAACGACGCCGCCGGTAACAAAAATATATCGAGTCATTTATGCCATCTTGAGTGGGTTACCGCATGGTTTCCACTCTTCGGCCGAACAACACTCCGGCCGCGTTTGAACCCATGCGCAAGATGGGATATCACGATAGCAAAAGCCCTAGGCAAGCACAAATGCGATAGCTTGCTTGGGTGATCATCGACCCTGGCTACTTTGACCCATTTAGTGAGACGTCCACTCCACTCGCCACACTCTCTCGCCAGCCCGGAGTGGCAACCCCACATCGCGATACAGCAGATTTCCGACTGCGGCAAGACCGTCATCATCAACAAGTAACGGATATCGACCGCGCAGCCACGGTGGTACCCCCTCGTTCTGGAGGACCTTTTTTACCGAGCGATGGGTGCCCCTGACCAGGATTTGTTCCCCACCGTGACGAAACACGATACGTAACTCTCCGTTGACGGAAAAACCTCGTTTTTCCGTAGCCAGCACTCTCAACTCGCCATGGGGCAAGGTCACCGAACCTGGCGCGATGAGGGGATATTCGGCTTCTGGCATCACCCACTCAGGCACATAACAAAGTACTCCACGAAACCGCCGCAACATGCCTGACTGAAGATCGAGACGGGGTTGTCGATGCAGCGCACTGCCAAGTTGATGGAGAAAATTCCTCAACGCCTTGAAAGTTACCCGATGCTCGCCCAACCCGCCAAGCCACACACGCAACAATTCTACTTGAACCGCAACCGGGTGCTGCGCAAGGGCTGCGAGTGGTAGCTCGAGACCGGCGCCATCCAAACCGGTCAAAACGCCGAGGGCAACATCCAGTTGACGGTGTCGGGTGGCAACGTCCGACAAAACCATATCAACCGCTGGCCACCGCTCCCGGATTTCCGGTAACACGCGCTGCCGCAAGTAGTTGCGGTCCAGTGAAGTGTCGCGATTCGAGGGATCCTCCACCCAACTGAGGTTGTGGGAGTGAGCGTATTCCTCAAGCACTTCCCGGGGTAACTTAAGGAACGGTCGTAGCAGCACGCCACTACCGAGCGCTCGCTCCCGAGGCATCGCGATCAAACCCCGTCCCTGAAACAGGCGCAACAGGACAGTTTCCGCCTGATCGTTTCTATGATGAGCTAGCAACAATACCCCACGATGCTCGAGCTGATCACTGAAAAACTTGTATCGCGCCGTACGCGCAGTGGCTTCCAAGTTTCCTTTGGCGTCGAGTTGCAACTGGCACGTGATGAGTTCTACTTTCAGCTTCTTACATACATCGGCGCAATGATCTTCCCAATCGCGAGATTTTGGTTGCAGACCATGGTTAACGTGCAGCGCGAGGAGCGGTAGTTCTGGCCAGATTACCCGGGTCGCATGCAGCAGCACGGCCGAATCGAGACCGCCACTGTAACCCACCAACAGCCGCGAGAACTCCCGACCACGCAAGCGTGCAGCGATCGACTCCTCTACGGTGGCCATATCAGCTAGCAGGCGGGTAGCTTATGGCGACCCTTTCAGTGCCAAACTCTGAACGCAACCGGTGCAGCAGATCATCGCTCGGGCGAACGTGCCATTGTGGGCCGAGCAGAATGCGTCCTTGTGCGCTTGCGTCTCGATGATTACGGATCTGGAACACTACCACCACAGAACAGCCACCCTCTGCAACCAAGTGGGATTCAAGGCACTGTCGCAACCGCGTCGTTATGTCTTTGGGTACTGCTCCATCGCGAAAATCGATTTCCACACCGTTGGAAAATCTTTGCCTGGCCTCTTCCATGGTGTAGACCTTGTCTACTCGTACCTTCAACGACCCCGTGAAGTCATCCGGTTGCACCTCACCTTCCAACACCAGGACCGCATCTTTAGCAATTTTGCTACGCGCAACTTCGTAGATATCCGGGAACAGCGAAGCCTCTATGCGACCACTGCGATCATCCACGACAATAAAACCCATCGATCCCCCGCGACGACTACGCATACTTCGTGCAGATACAACCAATCCAGCGACAAGCTGGCTACGTTTCTCGGAACGTAGTTGCACAATCCTGCTTGGGCAGAAACGATAGATTTCCTCCAGGTATTCTTCTATGGGATGACCCGTCAGGTAGAGCCCAAGTGTTTCTCTCTCCCCTTGCAAGCGCTCCTGTTTCGTTAGCGGAACAACTTCTGATTGGCGTCCGTTTTGCGCTGAACCTTGAGTTACTCCGCCGAACATGTCCGACATGCCGAATGCCGAGTCGCGAGCTTCCTGCTCAGCACCTTGCACGGTATCATTCAACTCGAGAAGCAACCGCGCACGAACACAATCGAGCGATTCTTTCTCCTCGGAAGAGTTGTGAGAAAAATCGTCCATAGCACCGCTGCGAATCAACGCTTCCAGGACGCGCTTGTTCGCCTTGCGCGAGTCGACTCGGTGGCAGAAGTCTGCGAGGGTTTTGAACGGCCCTGCGGCTGTTCTCGCGGCTTCCATGGCCAACACCGGCCCTTCGCCTATCCCGCGCACGGCGCCCAAACCGTAGATCAGCACGTCATTGTGAACGACGAATCGATAGTTGCTGCGATTCACACTCGGCGGTATCAATTCGATGCCCATACGCCGTACCTCATCCACAAAGGTCACGACCCTGTCGGTGTTCTGCATATCCGCGGACAAGGTTGCGGCCATGAACTGTGCTGGGTAGTGGGTCTTCAACCAGGCAGTCTGGAAGGAAACCATCGCGTAGCTGGCGCTGTGAGATTTGTTGAATGCGTAACCTGCAAACTTCTCCACCAGACCGAATATGTGTTCGGTCAACATCGTGTCGATGCCACGAGCTGCCGCGCCATCAATAAATTGTTGGCGAACTTTCGTCATTTCCTCCAACTTCTTCTTGCCCATGGCACGTCGCAGGAGATCCGCTTGACCGAGGCTGAAGCCACAAAGCACTTGGGCAATCGACATCACCTGCTCCTGATAGAGCATGACCCCATAGGTATCTCGCAGTACCGGTTCCAGCGATGGATGGGGGTAGTCGATCTTCGCCTTGCCATGCTTGCGATCGATGTAGTCATCCACGGCCCCCGATTGCAATGGCCCAGGCCGGAATAAGGCAACCAGCGCGATAATGTCGTTGATCTGATCTGGCAGCAGGCGCCTGATCAGATCTCTCATCCCCCGGGATTCAAGTTGAAAAATACCGATTGTTTCGCCACTCCGGAGCAACTCGAATGTCGCCGCATCGTCGAGTGGGATGTGATGGATATCGATGGGCTCTACATCAGGGCCGGACGCACTGTTCACTGCCCGGACGGCCCAGTCGATGACGGTCAACGTCTTCAGACCCAGAAAATCGAATTTGACCAACCCTGCTCGCTCAACGTCATCTTTGTCGAACTGAGAAATCAGCCCGTCACTCGATTCATCCACGTACAGCGGAACAAAATCAGTGAGCTTCGAAGGAGCGATAACGACACCACCTGCATGGCGGCCGACGTTACGTACAATGCCCTCGAGCCTGTACGCCATGTCCATGATCTCGCCAACTTCCTCATCCGCTGCAATGAACTCACGAAGTTCCTTGGTTTGCTCTACTGCCTTGGTCAGTGTCATTCCCACTTCGAAAGGAATGAGCTTAGACAGCTTGTCGGCAAGTCCGTAGGGTTTGCCCTGCACCCTTGCGACGTCGCGTACGACCGCCTTGGCCGCCATGGTGCCAAATGTGATGATCTGACTGACCGAATCGCGGCTATATCGCTCGGATACGTGGTGAATTACTTTATCGCGGCCTTCCATGCAGAAATCGATGTCAAAATCAGGCATCGACACGCGCTCGGGATTTAAAAACCGTTCAAAAAGTAGGTCGTAGCGCAACGGGTCGATATCCGTGATGCCCAACGAGTACGCAACAAGTGAACCTGCGCCCGAGCCGCGCGGACCAACGGGAATATCGTTGTCCTTCGCCCAGGCGATAAACTCCATCACGATCAGGAAGTACCCGGGAAAGCCCATCTGATTAATCACATCCAATTCGTATGCGAGGCGCTTGTGATAATCGTGCTCACCGTTTTCGTTGTTCTCATCGGAGTTGCTAACAGGTGAGCTTTCGAGCTCACCACGCTCCCGCAAATCCGTGAGCCGTGCCTCCAGCCCCTTATACGCAGTCGCTTCCAGGAACGACGACAGAGAGCTACCGTCTGGCACGGGATAGTTAGGCAGGTAGTGTTTGTCCAGGACCAACTGCACGTTGCAACGTTTGGCTATTTCGACCGTGTTGATGAGAGCCTCGGGAATGTCCTGAAAGAGCTTCTGCATATCGACACCGCTGCGCAGATACTGATCCGCGCTATAGCGCCGCTCACGGCGTGGGTCATCCAGGACTCTGCCATCGTGAATGCACACTCGGGTCTCATGTGCCTCGAAATCGTCCCGGTCGATGAAACAAACATCGTTGGTTGCCACCACCGGAAGATCTAATCTGACAGCAAGATCCACGGCACCCGCAACATAGTCTTCTTCCTGCGGGCGACCGTTGCGTACGAGCTCCACATAGAGCCGATCCGGAAAAGCGTTCGACCACAGCGTGGCAAGTTCGCACGCCTGTGCCATGTTGCCCTTCAGCAACGCCACTCCGATCTCCCCCTCCCGTCCACCGCACAATGCTAGAAGCCCATCCGTGCTTTCGAATAGCCGCTCCCGCGTTAGAAATCCACGCTCTTGCGTTTGCGTGTAGGCAGCAGATACCAGCAGTAACAGGTTGCCATAACCAACCTGATCCATTGCCAGGACGCTGCAACGGGATGCCAGCCCATCGCTGTTGCGAAACCAGAGTTCGGCACCAATGAGCGGCTTGACACCGACATCGATACACGCCTGATAAAACTTCACAAGGCCGAACAAGTTGCTGCGATCAGTCAAAGCGACAGCGGGCATGCCAAGCCGTTCAACCGCACTCGCAAGATCACGAACCTTGATGATGCTGTCGGCGATCGAGAACTCGCTGTGTACGCGTAAATGAACGAAATCTGGGCTCATGTAGCTAGTGTCCGGTCGCCCATCACGCAAATTCCGCTCCAAGTCGGGCAGGAACCGGCACGACGTACCGGTTCGAAACTTTGCCGGTGTAATGGACACGAACCCAATCGATCAAGCGCTGCAAGGTGTTCGGCTGTTGCATATCCCTTGTGTCGCTCCATTCCGTAACCGGGGAAACGCCGCGCCAGTTCCACCATCTCTTTATCCCGCACGACCTTTGCCAGAATGGCCGCAGCGCTAATCTCCGGTACCCGCGTATCGCCTTTGATGACCGCCACCGCCGGTATGGTGAAACTTGGCAGCAGGTTGCCATCCACGTAGATGACCTCGGGTTGTCTGTCGAGTGCAGCTACCGCTCGCTGCATAGCAAGATGGCTGGCGCGCAGTATATTCAGCTCGTCTATCTCCTCGACTTCCGCACGCCCTACTGCATAAGCCAGGGCATACTTGCGGATCGCTCTGGCTAATTCTTCACGCTGTTTGGCAGACAGACGTTTAGAAACCTTGAGGCCACTGATGGGTATCGTGTTGTCTAGAATAACGGCCCCGGCAATGACCGGTCCGGCTAAAGGACCTCTGCCAACCTCATCTACGCCTGCGGACAAAGCGGGACCCGCCAATCCGTCAAAGAGCGCCATTATTTTCCGGCAACCTCTCCTGTAAAATCTATTGCTGCTTTTCTTGCGCCTCTTACTGGTACTGGCGCGCGCCTCGCCCCTTCAGTTGCGCATTCCTGCCTTGCGCTTTTGCGCACGCAAAATCAGGGAAACAATCGCGCTACCGCCTGCGCAGCTTTCTTGTCCGCGCCCTGTCTGAGCAGTTCATGCAAGCGAGCAAACTCCGCTAGAGTTTCTGGCTCTCGGCTCGTTTTGTCTAGCGCTGATAGTGAAGAAAGCAGATTATCGGCCAACGCCTGCGGCGTCGCGTCATCCTGCAGCAACTCAGGCACCAGCATCCGCCCCGCAAGGATATTTGGTAGCGCGACAAAAGGACTGCGAACCATTCGTCGGACTATCCGGTAAGTGAGCTCACCAAGCTTGTAACTCACCACCATGGGCCGGCGCAGCAGCATGGCTTCGAGCGTGCCGGTTCCAGATTTGACAATCGCCGCATCACACGCGATCAATGCCAGGCGGGCATTTCCGTCATACTGCACGACATCGAGGGAGTGATGCCGGTTGATTGCACTTTTCAGCCAACTCGCTATGTCCGGACGCAGACAGGGAATGACGAAGCCAACCTCTCCTACCCGCACTTTGATGAGATCCGCCGCCGTCAAAAATGCCTCCGCCATGTATTTGACTTCGGACATGCGGCTGCCGGGCAACAACGCGATGCACAACCGCTCATCCGGCAACCCCAGTTCGCGACGGGCAACCATCCGCGCTTCGTCAGATCCCGTGTCATAAGTGATCTCGTCGGCGAGTGGGTGTCCAACGTAAACCGCTTCGATGGGCAGATGGGAATAGAATTTCGGCTCGAAGGGATAAAGCGTCAACAACATCCGAGCGGCGCTAGCCACGCGGTTCACCCGGCCTCGCCGCCAGGCGTATACCGACGGACTTACATAGTGCACTGTTGTGATACCGCGGCGACTCAACATACGCTCGAGCAACAGATTGAACACGTTGAAGTCAACACCGATAAACACCACTGGACGCTTCGCCCGATAACACTTGATGAGTTTGTGCAGAATGCCGACGAACTCTGGAAGCCGTTTAATAGGATCGACAAAGCCGTTCACCGACAGGCGGTCCATCGGCACCAGCGAGCTAAGCCCTTGAGCCATCATACGCGGTCCACCGATTCCGACGAACGTACATGTGGGGTACAGCGTTTTGAGTTCGCGCATCAATCCTGCGCCGAGGTTATCGCCCGAGGCTTCTCCAGCAAGGATGCCGATGGTTGGGCCATTCACGCCTGGTAAGCTCGATGCATCAATCCGCTAACGAATAGAGTGGTGGTTTCAATCAGCAGCTTTGACCGTGGGTTGACCATCTCCCACCGAAGTCTGCGCCTCATCTTCGGCCAAAAAACCACGACCCCGGGGACGAATGATCCCGTGTTGGGAGTCTCCAATAGACCGAACGAACAACCCCACCTCCGGCACCTCTTGAGCCAGACCTGCCAACTCCTCGCACGCCTCAATCACCGTGCGCCCTTCGCGATACACCACTTTGTGTGCCCGGCGCAACGTTCTGATCAGCTCGTCGTCGTAACCGCGCCGGCGCATTCCTTCCACGTTGAGCCCGACGGCATAGGCCGGGTTGCCGGAGACGGTCAGGTAAGCCGGTACATCCTTCAGCACGAGACTCATCGCAGCAATGTGCGTATACGCACCGACAATTCGGTACTGCGGCACGCCGGAGTAGCCACCAAAGTTCGCATGATCGCCAACCCGGACATGCCCGGAGATGGAGGCGTTGTTAGCCATAATGACATGATCGCCGACGATACAATCGTGCCCGACGTGTACGTAGGCCATCAACAGGCAGTGGTTGCCGATAACCGTCGTACCAAGGTCCTGGATCAGACCGCGGTGGATGGTGACACCCTCGCGAATGACGTTGTCATCGCCAATCTCGAGCTTGGTAGGCTCACCGCTGTAGGCAAAAGCGGGCGTGTCCTCACCAACGGTCGCAAACTGATAGATCCTGTTGTTGCGACCAATGGTGGTGGGACCTTTCAAGATAACGTGTGGGGCTATCCAGCAATCGTCGCCGATCACCACGTCCGGGCCAATCATCGTCCAGGGACCGACTGTGACACTGTTACCAAGTTCAGCGCTGGGATCGATGATCGAGCGCGGATCGATCATCTCAAAATACACCTTCCATCAAGATGATCTCGGTCGTGCACGCCAGGTCTTCTTCCACGAACGCCTGACAAGCGAATTTCATCATCCGGCTTCTGTCAGCAACGATAGAACTGTGCATGACCAATTGATCCCCTGGGATCACACGTCGTTTAAAACGTGTTTTATTGGTTCCACCGAGAAAATACGCGGCACCATCGGCTGGTCGCGTGTTCTTCGTCTCGAACGCCAGTACGCCCGAAAGTTGTGCCAACGCTTCGACAATCAATACGCCGGGCATGATCGGATATCCCGGGAAATGACCGACGAAGAAGTTTTCGTTCATCGTGACGTTTTTGATACCGCGGATGCTTTCTCCTACGGAAAGTTCCAGCACCCGATCTACCAGCAGAAACGGGTGCCGATGGGGTAAGTAGTCAAAAAGCTCGGTAATGTCCTTTTTTGTATCCAACGTCATCCTTTAGTGTCCAAGGTCATTCTATCCAAGTCCCTTTGTTGAGGGTCTCTTTGTTGCAGGCCGCTCTTTGAAGGTATCAGTATCCAGGGTCGCGTGTCACAAGTCATTATCGACGAAGCAGGTCGCTACTGGCGAACGAACCCCTTTACTTGCCAGCACCTTCGCGCATAACGAGGGCCTTCTCCAGGCGAGCGACACGTCGGTTGAGTTCATCGAGCTTCTGGAACCGTAACGCGTTTCGTTTCCACTGCCGGCTCGTATTGTGTAACACCCCACCAGAATATGCGCCAGGCTCGGTAATGGACGCGGATACGTGAGTCATGCCACTGATAACAACGTGATCGCAAATCTCGATCGGTCCATCTCCACCTACACCGACGGCACCTCCGAGCACACAGTGGCGTCCGATGACCGTACTACCAACGATCCCAACACATCCGCACAGAATGCTGTGCGCACCGACAAGACAGTTGTGCCCGATCTGGACCTGGTTATCGATCTTCACTCCGTCTTCGATGACCGTATCTTCGATTGCCCCGCGATCAATACTCGTGCAAGCACCGATGCTCACGTCCTGGCCAATCTGCACGCCACCGAGTTGGGCGATCGCCTGCAAATGCCCTTCCTCGTCCGGCGCAAATCCGAAGCCGTCAGAACCAATTACCGCACCGCTGTGCACGACACTTCGGGCGCCGAGAGACACATCTGCACCGAACACGACGTTCGGCATGAGCATCGCGTCTGCACCGATCCGGCATCGTGCACCGATAACTACGTTGGCATAAATGCGCGCATTGACACCGATTTCGCAGTCCGCCCCGATAACTACTCCGGGACCGACACATGCACTCGATGCGACGGTTGCTCGTTCATCCACCTTTGAACTTGGATCAAGACCGGGCGTCAGTTCCGGCACTTGTGCGAAAAGCTGAGAGATTTTTGCGAACGCAAGGTACGGATTATCCGTGACGATGGCATTTCCCTGCCAGTGTTCGAGATTTTTCTCATCGAGGATGACCGCACTTGCTGCGGTATCAGCAAGGTAGCGCCTGTATACGGCGCTGGAAAGATGGCTCAACTGTCCTGAACAGGCAGTCTCCAAGCTGCCCAGCCCGCTGATGGCCACCTGTGGATTACCTGTAACATGCGCACCGACATGTTTGGCAAGTTCTTCAAGGGTGAAAGAAGGTTCACCCACAGCAGGCACTAGCTTTTTTCGTACTTTTCGTTGAGCTTCTCGGTAACCTTGCGTGTGATGTCATGTTTTGTGTTCACGTAGCGCAGGTTGCTACGTTCCATGATCAGATCGTAGCCTTCAAGCTCAATGAGATCCTTCAATACCGCATCGATTTTTGGCAACATGTGGTTAACCAGTTCCTGTCGACGATCCTGTACCGCTTTCTGCAGCTTGTTCACCAGGAACTGAAGATCTATCTGTTTATCCTCGATATCTTTTTGCGCCTTGCGTTGTTCGGCTGGGCTCATGACCTCGCCGTCTTTCTGGAGCTTCTCTGTCAAGGCTCGAACCTCATCGTTCAACGCTTTGGCTTCCGCTTCGTCGCTTTGCAATTCTTCCTGAATTTTCTTGGAGAGAGATTGTGCTTCTTCGCTCGCAATCAGAGCTCGCTGCGTGTCGAGCACCGCGATCTTCAACTCAGCGGATGCGGAAGCCGCGACTAAACAAAAAAGCAAAGATGACAAACTGACTAACTTCTTGATCACAACTAAAACTCCTTAGTTATCCTATCCCGCCGAGCACACTGCTCCGATATGTTGAACTTACGAGGTGCTTTTTGCGGACGCATTCTACATCAGAATGTTCGACCTAACTCAAACTGAAAAACTTCCTCTTCGTCGAAGGATTGGGTATTGAATGGCTTCGCAATCCCAAAGGTCATAGGTCCCATGCCGCTCAGATAAGTGATGCCAACTCCGACGGAGTAGCGCATGTGATCCATATCAAAATCGAAGCAGTTAGTGCTCACACTGGGACAATTCGTATTGAATACGTTACCTGCATCGATGAAGAACACAGGGCGAAACTGGCGCTGATCGTCTATGAAAGGTAGAGGAAAGATGATTTCCATACTCGCTTCGATGAGTAAATTGCCACCGAAAGGATCTCCGCGTGGCCGAAAGAATCCAGGCGGAATCGGAGTGCCGTCGGCAAATTCAGTGGGCGGCGTGGTGCGTGGCCCAAGCGTGCTCGTCTCGAAGCCGCGTATGGAACCGAAACCACCCGAGTAGAAGTGTTCATAGAACGGTAAACTCGTGGTGTTACCGTATGCGTCCCCAAACCCCAGCTCCGTACGCAAGCGTAACGTCAACGAGCGAGTTAGCGGAAAGTATATCTGTCCTTCGTAAACGATCTTGTAAAACTGTAGATCGCTACCAGGCACGGCCAACTCGACTGCAATCGATTGCGAACGACCACGTGTTGGGAACATTCCGCGGTTTAATGCCGAACTTGACCACGAGAAGTTTAGTTTATAGTTGAGCGCATCGGTGCCATTTTCATCGAGGAATTCGGATATCTCTTGAGCCGGGAAAGCACCTTCGGTGATCTGGGTGAGTTCCACCTGACCGCCAAAATTGAGCCGCTGCGTTTCGCCGATAGGCAATCCAAAATTGAGTCCAATCCCATAAGCGTCGGTTGTGTACCGGGCGATGTTGCGCTGATCAAAATCCAACCGGCGTACGAACATATTGTAGCCGCGGCTGATACCGTCGATCGTGTAGTAGGGATTGAAGTAATTGAAATTGACCGATTTCTGGTATTTCGACCAACTCAACCCAAGGCCGAGGCTGTTTCCCGTACCCAAAACGTTGTTTTCCTGGTAGTTGCCGCCAAGGATCAATCCGTAACCTTGAGAAAACCCCAAGGTAGCGGAGATGCTCCCTGAAGGTTGTTCTTCCATCTCGAACTCAACATCGATCTGATCGTCCGTGCCGGGAACTTCCGGCATTTCGACATTCACTCCCTTAAAATACCCAAGCCGTTCCAGACGTAACTTCGACAGATCGATCTGCGATGCAGATGCCCACCCACCTTCCATCTGGCGCATCTCGCGACGCATGACTTCGTCGTGAGTTACCTTGTTTCCGGTAAAAGAGATGCGTCGAACGTAGGTACGCTTGTTGGCTTGAACGAAAAACTCGACCTCGACCATACCGTCTTCGCCGACCTTCGGAACACCAGTG
Organism: Gammaproteobacteria bacterium; assembly: GCA_004356895.1. GTDB lineage: Bacteria > Pseudomonadota > Gammaproteobacteria > Pseudomonadales > Azotimanducaceae > SMWK01. The sequence continues at coordinate 6,323 of SMWK01000158.1, read as the reverse complement.
GCGGTTGCAAACGTGTAGCCGGAGTTACCTAGCGCCTGCTCCAGACGCTCTTCACTTGCCGTTACCCTCGCCTGAGAGAACACCTGGCCTTCAGCAACCAACAACAGGCGTTCTAGATCTCCGGCTTTGACATCGTTTAACTCACCTATCAGGTTGACCTCGCTCACCGTATACTTATCGCCTTCTTCGACGTTCATAGTGATATAAACCTGACTGCGATCCGGTGTGATGCTCACCTGAGTCGATTCGACCACGAACTCTACATAGCCTCGGTCTTTGTAGTAGGACTCCAGCTTTTCGAGATCTCCCGAAAGCTTTTCTTTCGAGTACTTGTCGTTGTTTCGATAAAACGACAGTAGATTCGGATAGCTCAGTTCCATTAGCTCAAGCAGTTCCGATTGTGGGTAAACCTCTGCGCCAACAATATTGATATGGCTGATGCCTGACGTACTACCTTCTTCCACGTTGATCTTGATGGCTACGCGGTTCCGCGGTAGCGCCTCCACTTCGGTCACAATAGCGGCACCGTAACGCCCTTGAGAGACATACTGGCGCTCGAGCTCGAGCCCAACGCGCTCGAGGGTCGCCTGCTTGAATATTTCTCCTTCGCGCAGCCCCTGCTGACCTAAGCCCTCGATCAGCGCTTCGGTTTTGATCGCCTTGTTGCCTTCAATTTCGATGCTTTCGATCCACGGTCGTTCTACGACGGTAACAACCAGCACATCACCGTCTCGAGCCATCCGGATATCGTCAAAATAACCGGACTGAAACATCAGACGAATCAGCTGGCGAATTGAGATCCCGTCCAGCGTGTTCCCAACACTGACAGGCAACAGGTTAAATACGGTCCCCGCAGAAACACGCTGCAACCCCTGCAGACGGATATCTGCGACGGTAAACACATCGGCGCTTGCAATACCCACGTAGCAAAAAAGAAATACAACCAGACAACGCTTCATAACAACCTCGATATATCGTTGTAGATCACCAGCAGAAATATACCCACGAAGATAAACAAGCCGAACTGAGTAGCTACAGCCTGCACACGATCTGAAACCGGTTTGCGGATGATGATCTCCGTGACGCAAAAAAGAATATGGCCGCCATCAAGTATCGGAATAGGCAACAGGTTAAGCACACCCAAAGAGATACTCAGCAACGCGAGCACACCCAGAAAGATTCGCCATCCAGACCTGGCTGAGTCACCCGCAATCTTCGCAATGTAGATCGGGCCGCTCAGATTTTTCACCGACACTTGACCGGTAACCATCTTCTTCAACAGGCCGAGTGTCAGCATGGTCTTGGCGGTCGTCTCTTGCAGACTTTGAGGAATGGCGGCAAAAAAACCATAACGCACTTCGTTGGTGAATAGCGCCACACCGAGATAACCCGCGATACTGCCATCCGCTGCTTCGCGGGCTTCCGGCACAACAGCAACTGTCAATTCACGCCCACCGCGACTTAACAATACAGTTAGGCTGGTTGCTGGCGCCTGTTTAATCACCTCCACCCACTGCGCCCACGAGTCTACCGCCACGCCGTCAACCGCGAGGATTTGATCCCACTGCTTGAGCCCTCCAGATTCAGCCGCACTACCTTCCAACACCTGGCCGAGTACTGGCGGCACGGCAGGGCGAATACCCAGGGAACCGAGCAGATCCGGTTCGTCCGCACCCCGATGCCAATTCATGATCGGGACGGGGACCGATCGAGTCGCCGCAGTTCCGGGAAGGCGAGTAGTGAACTCAATACTCCCGGTATCGCCGAGTCGAGCAGCCAGGGCCATTGTGACTTGTTGCCAGTTCTTCGTGGTAACACCGTCAACCGATACGATTTCCCAGCGCTCCTCATAACCCGCCTGACCTATGGGGCTTTGTGCATCGATCTCTCCCAACATAGGAGCAATGCTGGTTGTACCGACGACAAATAACAGCCAGTAGAAGATGGTCGCGAGCAGGAAATTTGCGACCGGACCACCCAACGCGATAGCAATGCGCCACCAGACACTGAGATCGGTATAGGACAGGTCCCCGGGACCACGAACCGGCGCTGCCCGTCCCACACCGGCGTCTTCGAGCAAATTTGCTGATGTCCGCTCGGATGAGCCGGGTTGTGTGCCTGCACCGGTAGCCGATCGTTGTAACGAATTGTCGACATCTGCGCCCAACGCCGGGTTGTCCGCGTTCACCGTAGCGGCGGGAATTTCTCGATCATCCAGCATCCGTACGTAGCCACCGAGCGGAATCGCCGCAATAACAAACTCTGTACCGTGTTTGTCAAAACGAGACCAGATTGGCTTACCAAAACCAACGCTGAATCGCACTACCCGTACACCAGACAGGCGCGCGATCACGAAATGGCCGAACTCGTGAAAAGTAACGAGTACACCGAGAGTAACAATCAACGCCAACGGATATAGCAGCAGATCCATGAAAGTAGCCATTAGCTCCATAGCGGTAAACACCTACCCGCGGACGCTGGGATCCCAACCATTGTGCGAGCGCTCAAACCATCAGACAACAAAGGATCGTTGAGTTCACTGGCCTGCACCAGGCTGATCCTACGCTGATGGGGGAAAATTGCGGTGCGCATGATAAACGATCGCCATCCAGGGAGCATAGTCAGATACCACAAGCAACACTTACACAAAACCGAGGATGAGGGCAAAAAGAGGCAGAACCGCGAGAATGGAGTCGATCCGATCGAGTACGCCGCCATGGCCAGGCAGCAGATTACCTGAATCTTTTACGCCTCGGGTACGTTTTAAGACGCTTTCGAACAGATCACCGATCACCGAAATGACTCCGAGGCCGACGATGATGGCAACCCATAACAATGCCTGCGCTATCTCACCGGTCAAAACATCATCCCCGACTATCACCAGGAGTCCCCCACCGATCATCAGGCTTGCAGCCATACCACCCCAGAAGCCCTCCCAGGTCTTGCCGGGACTGACGGCCGGGGCAAGCTTGTGGTGTCCGAAACGACGCCCGGTAAAATAAGCACCAATATCGGCCGACCAGACGAGCAAAAGTGCCCAGAGCAGCCAGCTGGCCCCGTCTGGCTCGGAACGCACCACCAGGAGGGCTACCCAGGCGACCAGTAACGTCATCTGGCCAAGGATTACCGAAAACCAGCCGCGTTCGATGAGCACAGCACTTTCTGGATAAGTCGCAACCAATATTGTGGCCAGCGCCCATACCCCTGCCCCCATCCACAACAACACGGTGAAAGAAGCCGGAAACCACCAGCTGAACGCCGCCGTCAACGCAAAACCGGCAACAAACGCGCTCTGCGCCAGCGTCGTGGTCAAGCCGCTCAACCGCGCCCACTCCCACGCCCCCAAGGCTGCGAGCATCCAGAACACCAGTGCATAAATCGGAAACGGCAGCAGGTAAATACCGGCTATGACGAGAGGAGCCAATATCAACGCCGTGATGACGCGCTGGATCAACAAGCTCAGTGCTCCGATAGCCTGCTATTGCCGTGGTTACTCGCGGCGTCCGAAGCGGCGTTGCCGGTCGACGTAGGCGCCGAATGCGCGACTGAGGCTTGCGGCGTCGAAGTCAGGCCAATAGGCTTCGGTGAAGTAGAGTTCTGTGTAGGCGAGGTCCCACAGCAGGAAATTGCTGATGCGATGATCGCCACCCGTGCGAATACACAGGTCAGGCGGAGGTATTTTCCCTAACGACAAATAGCCGGCGAACTTCTGCTCATCTATTTCATCGGGGTCGAGAACGCCGTCGCGCACATCACGCGCCATGGATCGTGCAGCTTCGGTGATATCCCAACGTCCGCCATAGTTTGCTGCAATGTTGAGTGTCATGCGGGTGTTTTCGCGGGTTAATGTTTCGGCTCTGTTCATCTGCATCTGCAGATCTGAAGAAAAGCGCGACCGGTCACCGATGACACGCAAACGCACTTCTCTTTCGTTGAGTTCATCCAGATCTTTTTCCAGCAAGTTGCGCATGAGATCCAAGAGGAGATTCACTTCTCGCTTTGGTCGCTTCCAGTTTTCCGTGCTGAAGGCAAACAACGTGAGACACTCAACACCCTGATCGGCGCAGGTTTCGGCTACGGGACGCACATTGCGTGCACCTGCCCGATGTCCAGCCGCCCCGGGGAGGTGCCTTTTTTTTGCCCAACGATGGTTACCGTCCATGATGATCGCTACGTGCTTGGGGACGGGATCAAAATCGCCGTGCGCCTCGACGCTGACCGCCCCACTCACTGATTTTTCTGATTTTCCAGCTGTCGCCTGCGATTCTGACATAAGGCTCGGAACGTGACTCGAAATGTGAATTGTGTGAAGCTTAAAAGAGCTGATTAGTAAAAATTGTAGCGCTAAATTTCCATCAGATCGGCTTCTTTCGTCACAAGTATGTGATCTACTTCGGCTATCCGCTTATCAGTGAGTTTTTGCACGTCGTCTTCGGCTTGGTGCGCGTCATCTTCTGCAATCTCCTTTTGCTTCGCAAGCCCCCTCACATCATGGATGGCATCGCGACGAATGTTGCGTATTGCCACCCGAGCGTGCTCCGCTTCGTGTTTCGCCTGCTTAGCAAGATCGCGACGATTCTCCTCAGTGAGTGCTGGCAACGGCACCCGGACCAGATCGCTACTCGCCGACGGGGTAATGCCGAGGTCACTTTTGAGGATCGCCTTCTCGATCTCCGGAATCAGGTTCTTCTCCCACGGTGAGATAGCCAACGTGCGCGCATCTTCCACATTGATGGTCGCAACCTGATTCAACGGTGTAGCAGTCCCGTAATAAGGTACCTCAATGCCATCTAACAGACTCGGATTCGCCCTACCGGTGCGAAGGCGCCCGAACGTACTCTGCAATACCTCGACGGATTTGCCCATCCGTTCGTCAGCATCTAATTCGATCTCTTTTACCGTCGTGACCATGCTGCCCCCTTGGTGGTTTTAATTTGTCCTGGGACTTCCGCAACCCTCGATGATTCGGGTGCCAACCTTCTCACCCATGATAACCCCGGTCAATGCACCCGGCTCCCCCGCAGCAAAAGGCAATACGAGCGGTTAGCCCGAACTCTTAACCTGGGCGGCCACTTCATCCGCAAAATCGCTCTGGGAGACTTCGATGCCTTCACCGACTTCGAAACGGACAAAACGCCGGCATGCTACATCCGCATCGGCAAGCAACGTTCCGACTTTGACGCTGAGATCCTTGACGAAGGGTTGATCCAGCAAACTTACTTCTGCAAGATATTTGCGCACTCGACCATCCACCATCTTCTCGATGATCTCAGCCGACTTGCCACTTTCCTGCGCTTGCGCAAGATAGATTTCTCTTTCCTTGGCGAGTAAATCTTTGTCAACATCCGTCGAAGCAACAACCAGCGGGCTGCTTGCAGTGACGTGCATAGCGAGATCACGGCCAAGCTCTTCGTTTGGGGCAGAAAGTTCGACGAGCACGGCTTTACGTTTGTCGCCGTGAAGATAACTGGTGATGTAACCATCCTCTGTGGCGAAGAAGGCGGCACGTCGGACCGTGATGTTCTCACCAATCTCCTGAACCAGCGTCTCACGTACCGAGTTCAGACCATCGGCGAGGAGTTGTCCGAGATCGTCATCACCACGATCGAATACGGCACCGAGGGCCGTGTCGAGAAAGCTGAGGAATTTGTCGCTCTTGGTGGCAAAGTCCGTCTCACTGTTCACCTCAACCATGGCAGCCTGCTTAGCATCGGTTGAAATTTTCACCCCCAGCAAGCCATTCGCGGTAGTGCGACCCGCTTTCTTTGCTGCTTTCAAGGCGCTTTTTTTACGTAGCTCCTCAATGGCTTGCTCCACATTACCGTCGGTTTCGGTTAGCGCCTTCTTGCAATCCATCATGCCGAGTCCGGTGCGGTCCCGAAGTTCCTTAACTAGTGCTGCCGTAATGGCCATTTCCTACTCCTCGCTCTTCGCACTCGGCTCGGCTGATTCGTCTGCAGATGTTTTGTCTGCAGTTACTTCGTCAGCCGCCACTACTTCTTCTACCGATGATTCATCTGCAACGGGTTTGGTGGTCACTTTCTTCGCGGTGGCTTTTGCAGTGACCACTACTTTTGGTGACTCAGCCACGTCATCAACTTCGATGAACTCGTCAGGGTGTACGTCCCCTGCGGCCGCTTCCTTGCCTTCCTGAATAGCGTCAGCAACTGCCGTTACGTATAATCGAATGGCACGAATCGCATCGTCATTTCCAGGGATGATGTAGTCGATACCATCCGGGTTACTGTTGGTATCCACAATTCCAAAAACCGGAATACCCAGCTTGTTGGCCTCGCTTACCGCGATGTGCTCGTGCTGAACAT
>SMWK01000157.1 GCA_004356895.1 Gammaproteobacteria bacterium | reverse complement strand
GAGTTTCGCCTGCACCACCTGCCGGGTTGCCTCGCCACCTTTGGCCCAATCATCAAAGACAACACCTGCTGTCGCCCGATAAATCGGCCGTTTCTGCAAGCGCAACCAACATTCCGTGATGATGCCGAGAATGCCCTCAGATCCCATGACCATACGGTCTGGGCTGGGTCCGGCACCACTCCCGGGCAAGCGCCGGGAAGTCCACCACCCCACCGGCGACAGCATGCGAATGCTCTCGACAAAATCGTCGATGTGGGTGTGATTCGTTGCGTAATGCCCACCTGAACGGGTCGCGACCCAACCCCCGACCGTGGACCAGGGAAAGCTTTGCGGAAAGTGCCTGAGCGTCAATCCGTGACCCCGCAGAATATCTTCCAGATCCGGTCCCAACACGCCAGCCTGGATTCTTGCGGCCCGGGATACCTCATCGATTTCCAGGACTCGGTGGAAGTGATCCATGTCGACGGTCACCGCAGCCAGGCACTCATCGGGAACACCGACACCCCACACCACCGAGGTTGCACCACCGTACGGAATGACCGCATAACCTTTGCCGTCACACCAATCCAAGGTCGCCTCGAGTTCTTCGTCGCTACGCGGGTGGGCAACGGCATCGGGCGGGTTGGTAAATTCTCCTCGCAGTGCCGCCAAAAGCTCCAGCGGATGCCCTCCATGGGTATGCAGGGCTCTTTCCCGGTGTTCGGTGTTCACCCAGCCAGCAAGCCTGGCGGGTACTTTCACCCGGGCAGGCCTGAGTTGAATGTCATCAAGCTTCGGTATGGGAGGTGGCGTCACGACTCGATCAAATCGTTTGCTGATGGCCACGGCCATGTTCCGCCGATCTGCTTCGCTCGGCTCGTCCGAACGATAGCCCCAGGTCCAGAAGCTGCGCTCCTGCTGCCACTTAGCCATCGGGTGTTTTCTCCTCAGGAAGGTCCGGCGGTATTTCCGGATGGTCCGTGGGGTTTGCCGAATCGTCGGCCAGGGTTTTCAGAAGCGGCACACGTCGATGCCGTGTCGACTGTTCGAAGGCATAAGCCAGATTCAGGAGCTTCGCTTCGTCCCAGGCAACCCCAAGCAGCTCAATACCAACAGGTAACCCATCCGGGGTAAAGCCAGCGGGTACGCTGATGGCCGGCAAGCCCGAGTTCGCAGCAAGACGGCAGTTGCTGCCAGGCTGAGTTTCGCCTAAGAGTGCGGCTTTGCGGCGAATGGTGGGGTAAATCAACGCATCCAGCCCTTTCGCGGCCATGAGCCCGGTTATTGCCTGCCGCAATCGCTCGCGGTTGTTAAGTTCTTCCAGATATTCGGTTTCGCTGGCATCATCCATAGCTTCCGACGCGCGCAACGATTCTTCTATCGCCTGGTGATAGTCGCCTCTGCTGAGGATTTCGGCTAACGAGCCCACACCCGCTTCCGGGTTGTCGGCAAGGTAAGCATTGATGTCTTGTTTAAAATCCCGGATGAGAACAAAAAACCCATCGATGCGGGTATTGATCAGCGATTGCAGATCATCCACGCGCACGCGCTCAACGCTTGCGCCGAGCGCACGCATTTCATTGGCGGCCTGCTCTATCACCAGCGCAACTTCCTCGTCTTCCGCATCGATACGCAACAGGTCTTCTAACAGACCGAGGCGCGCGCCTTGTAGCGCACCCCCATTCAGTCCCGCAGCATAACTCTGGGGGATATGCCCGAAGCCTTCTGCCGATTGTGCATCACGTGGGTCGAAGCCGACCGTAACATCGAGTACCAATGCCAGATCCATCACCGAGCGAGCTAACGGCCCGCCGATATCCTGAGTGTGGGACAGCGGGATAATGCCGGTGCGACTGGAGAGCCCCTGAGTACCACGCAGCCCCACCAGGTTGTTATGAGAAGCAGGAATGCGAATGGAACCACAAGTATCACTGCCCATTCCCACGGTTGCAAAGTTGCTGGCGATCGCCGCACCGGTGCCGCCGCTGGAACCCCCCGGATTACGCTGAGTATCGTACGGGTTGCGCGTCGCCCCAAAAGCCGAGCCGACCGTGGTGATGCCGTAAGCAAATTCGTGCATGTTAGTCTTGCCCAGAATGATTGCTCCCGCGTCCCGCAGGCGCTGCACCAGGAACGCATCCCGCTTCGGGAAGAAACCTTCAAGCGCTCGAGATCCCGCCGAGGTCGGCATGTCGTACGTCTCGTAATTGTCTTTGACCAGAACGGGAATGCCATGCAAAGGTCCACGAATTCCCTGGAGCACTCGCTCGCGATCAAGCTCCTCAGCGACATCACGCGCACGAGCGTTGGTCCGGGCAACCGAATTCAACAGCGGATCCCAATCAGTGATGCGTTGCAGGTATAACTCCACCAACTCGCGCGCCGTGAACTGTCCGCTGCCTATCGCAGCCTGCATTTCAAGAATGGAAGCATTAAGTGGATCGAATGCGTTGCTCATGGGCTCGGTTTCTTCTATGGCCTTTGCGGTGTTACAAACAACGATCATAACAACCCACGACATCCGCAAAATCCGAAAACGACAAACCTTGGATTGACTTCGGGTTAACGGTCGCGATGTGCGTTGGGATGTCATTGGGATAACCCGATATCAATCAGCGCTCGAACCCCGATACCTGGAACGGGTCGTCCTTCGGACTGCAGTGGCGGATCGATGCCAAGCAAATGCGCCACCGTTGCTGCTACGTCAATCTGATGTACGTTGGCGATCTCGAGATCGCTCGGCACACCCCTGCCCAACGCGAGAAACGAAGCACCCATTTCCGCAAGCGACGGATCGTACCCATGCATGCCGATGACCCCTTGCCACCCAGGGGGACGGGAGAACGAAAACGGTGGCTCGGTCGCAACAACCCAGTCACCGACGCGATCAGGGAAACCCAGCCGTAATTCGGCCGGAAGCTCGGTACCCCGATATACTCTAACCGGGTGGAGGTCGCGCAGAACCGCCCCTGCACGTTCGTTTAAGTTCTGATCTTCGACGAAAACATGAGCGACGGTGGCACCCACCACCTCGGCCTCAATGCCCGCACCAGCAAGGGCCCCCTTGATGTCGATGAGTCTATCGCTAGCTGCCATACCATGATCGCTCACCAGAATCACCGTCGTGTTTTCCCAGCGGTCCAACCCATCAAGACCTGCCAGTAAACGCTGTAGCTGGACGTCTTGAGTGGCGAGTTGGGTCACAACCTCGGGGCTATCTGGACCGTGTCGATGCGCCACCGAATCCACGCCCGCCCAGTAGCTCATGATCAACCGGGGTTGCTCGTTCACGGGCAAGCGTAACCAGGCCAGTATCTGATCGACTTTCTTGTGTTCCGGTCGGCGGCCGTCGAAGGGAGCGATTCGATAACGCGTACCTTGACCACGCCAGTCCGACTCCGACCCGACCCAGAAATACGTGGCGGTAGGGACGCCCTGGCGTTCTGCGGCAATCCATAGCGGTTCTGCCTGTATCCAATCCGCTTCGCTGCTCATGTGATACCAGCTCGCTTTCTCCCGGGCAAAAAAGTGATTATCGACAATGCCATGCCGATCGGGGTAGGTGCCAGTGGCGAGAGAGACATGCGCTGGGAACGTGTTGGAAGGAAACACCGGCGTCAGTCGGCCGGCCCGAACACCGGCCTGTTCCATTCGCTTGAGACCTGGGAAGGTTCCCCTATCCGGAAAATCGTGGCGTAAGCCATCCCAACTCAGAAGAATGACGGTAGGCTTTCTTGTTGTCTCAGAGGCAACTACCAGCCCAACGCTCAACAAGCACACTATGGCGAAAACGAGACAACGTTTGCCCATCATGACTTTGTCTTGACTCGCAGAACCCGTTTGTTCCCGCTGACCATCTGGTGTGAATTAGCTCCGCTATGACAGGCCAAGGCATATTACACGGGCCGAAACGGAGATGGCATGGTCAGTTCAACACCAACTAACGGCTGGTTAACCTGAGAGAGGCAATGGAAGCAATCTAAGGCCTGTCGGCCTGATGCTCATCCTTTTGCGCGATGCTCAACCCGATCGCGCTTGAGTTCGAGCTGCTGGTGTAATACCTGAAGCGACTTGTGTTGAAGCTCCCGTTCCCGTTCGAGTTCCGCGACTTTACGCCGTTCCTGCTCGAGAGATTTGCTGAGCCGTTCGAAATCCTGAGCTTGCTGACGGAGCCGTGCTTCGAGCTCCTGAACCTGACCTGACTCCCAATCCGCATCCGTTGTGTCTGCCAGGGCGTTGGCCTCCGCCTGCAGCGTTGCCTGAACGGCCTGCTCAAGTTCCCTTTCAAGCTCGGCGATCTGTACTTTGAGAGCTTTGGTCTGCCTGGCATCGTCCGAAGACGTCTCACTCTTGTCCAGAATCTCGCCTTCCTCGAGCGACGGAGTGTTGGCCGATGTGTTTTCAATATCGTCATCGGCGAGAACGCTTTCGTCGTTGGTCGTGGGTGGTTTTGTCAGGCGCTTCAGCTCCCGCGTGTTTTTCCGTAACACCTGGTCCGTTTCGCTCGCTGCATCCATGAGCTCTCGGATCTTCTGGTCTCTCGTTTCCAGATCGTCCTTGAGCTCTTTGACTTGCTGGTCGCGCCCGCGCAATAGCGATTCGAATTGTGGCAACTTAGCGCGTGTATCGTTGAGCGAGCCACGCAGCTCTTCGTCTTTCTTGACCGCCAGCAGATTTCGAAACAGCCAGCCGCTAGCAAAACCAGCGAGTAGTGCGATCAGGAGGTACCCGAAAATTTTCAAGATAAGGTAGATCACGTCGTGGTTCCCAACACTCTTAATTCGATTCGCCGATTCGCCTTGCGACCCGCTTCGGTTCTGTTGTCCGCGACGGGTTGAGTTTCCCCATAGCCAATGGCTTTGATCCAATCCAGATTCACGCCACTCTGCACGAGATATTTACGTACCGCATCTGCACGACGTTGGCTCAATTTCAGGTTGATCGCAGCATCACCTCGAGAATCAGTATGTCCAGCGATCTCGATCCTGGCGTTACAGTTGCGCGCAACGCTTGCAAGCAAGCCGAGCAGTGGATAACTCGACTCGCTCAAGGCAGCTTTGCCGGTTTTGAAAGAAACTCGTTCATCGTTCAGGTAGTCGTCAAAATCCTTCTGACAGGTACCCGCCTCGCCAATAATGGCAATCTGATTAGCCACGCTACTCACACCCCCCACACCGATGGCGATTACACCCGCCTGCTTCTTAGCCTGATAGTCGGGAGCAGCACCTGTGAGTACGATATTTTGTCCTTGTGCTTCTACGCTTACCCAGAAGAGATTTTGCTTGGCAACCGCCTCGACCACTTCGGCCCCCAGCGCATCCTGGATGTCCGAGGCTTCGCTGAACACGCACACGAACCCGAGGCACACAAACAGTACCCCGGTGGCGGTAAAAATCTCGAATTGGGAAAAACGAAAATCCATTTCTTGAACACAACCAAGCCTGCCCCATTGTGGCGACAGCGGCGCAACTATTGTGTTAACTGATTCTCAAGTTACAGCAGAGCAATTGATCACATGGATGGGAAGCCCACACTTCTAGAGTCCTCGATCACGCAGGTACCGGCGGCTCCTGAACCAATAGCGCAGTGACGTTTCCTGGCGTTTTAGCCAATTCGGTTCCTCTTCCTTGTAACTCTGCGCATAGGTTTCCACACCATCGAGGATCGAGGTCCAATCCGCATTGGGTTCGTAGTCGAGCTGCACGAGGATCTCCAGAAGCTCCGGGTAAACGGCAAGTTGACCCTTTACCCGTGGCAGGTGTTGGCGCCAACTGTCTATTCGGCTCGGATCGAACGGACGAACACCGTTCAGGGAGCCACGTGCAAGCTCAGATACCTGCACGCCCTCGGGATAATCGGCAAAACGACCTTTTGCCGTCAGGAAATCGAATTGCTCCTCTAAAGCCGTCTGGACACGGTCGGGATCGCTCACCAGGTCTTCATAACGAACAACCAGAAATCGGGGGTGTCCATTCAGCACCTCCATGGCATCGGCGTACTTCTGCCAGCGCCGGAAGCTCGAGAAGTAGACCCCCGGCTTGATCGGATGGCGGCTCGATACCGCCGCTCTCGGATCGCGCAACATGGCGATCACAAACAGCTCGTCATCCGCAAGAAAAGCCTTTCGCATCCGGGTCGTGTCCGGCGGTTTCTTGGTGAGGTAGAGCGTCTCTCCGGTCGGGATGGGTTCGAACATCGACGCCTCGTGTTCACTTCGGCCGCTGAACTCATAACTCGCCCACATGAGCTCCATCATCAGTGTGGTACCGCTACGGTGGCAGCCAACAATATGTACTCTGCGAGTCCGCGTTATGGTTCGTCCGCCCGAAATTTCCTGCGCTCCGATCATCGCGGGTGCGTGGCACCCGGGGGGAAGGCACTATAAATGGTCTTAAAAATGCCGTCCTGGCCCACGGTTTTCTTCGAAAACCTCACGTTTTCCTGCGGAAAATGATAACACCCGGCAAAAAAGCCGGTATCACAAGGATACCGGCAAACCTGCCACGGAAAACCTATCAGGTGAGCTCAAACGTCATGGGCTGTCACCCTATCATGGTCGACCCATTTACGATCGCGAGGGAACATGGGACAAAAACTAGCCTGGTTTATTCATGAACTCGCTACTCGGCGTTGATGCGAAACAGAAATTCTTTCTGTACGCGCAGCGCACTTCCGGGTGGGTCGGTGCCGTAATACGGGGTGGTTTGTCCCCGATAGAATCGATAGGTCGGCACATATTCTGTCCGAAGTATCGCGCTCAGTGTTGCGGCTTCGAATACCCCAGGGGGGTTCGAGCGAATAATCTTGGCTTGAGATACCGCACCATCGGCCGAGACCGAATATTCGACTAACACATCGCCGACCACGCCGTGTCGCAATGCCATACCCGGATACACGGGGAGGGGTTCGTAGGCTGGCTTGCTGAGACGCTGCAAAATCAATCGATCGACATTTGCAGGTAACCAAATGGAGGTCTGCACTACCGGGTAAAGGGACTGGTCTGACGCCTGGATAGGAGAGGTTGGGAGAGAGGTCGGGATGGCGAGGACGTGCACCCCCCGGTTGACGAGCGGAGAGTGGGGGGGCAACGCCACCGGTTTCACGCTGACGGCGAGGGAGATCACACCGAGCATGCCAAGCGCAACCCAATAGATCCCCCTGGTGTCGAGTTCCTGCTCGCGTAAACCCGCAAACCTCGCCACCCGCGCAACCAGTGGATGTTCGCCCAGGTGCGGTAAATAGGGCATAGGTGGTAGCAAAGCGCCAGTGCGGACTTCTTCCGTAGCGGCAGCGCGGGCATCTTCCGCAGCGGCAGTGCGGGCATCTTCCGCAGCGCCAGCGTGGGCATCTTCCGCAGCGCCAGCGCGGGCATCCACCGCAGCGACAACACCATCGAGGTATCCTAAACCTCGGCGACAGATCTCGCTGGCTCTGTCGTCGCAGCTCTCCTCAACTGCCCGGACGTACCGCGTGTACAGCCAGTGCAACCAGGGCATCCACCAATACCAGAGCGATACCAACCGCACCAGCAACATCCAGCGATCATCGCAGCGGTATACGTGTACCAGCTCGTGCGCCAACACCGCGCGCAGGCTGTCCTGGGACCACGTCTCGTATTCGGTTGGTAGGATTATTGTGGCCTCGCAGCGACGCAAGAGGTTCGCCGTACTACTAGGGGAAAGGTTCGCCTGGCTTCGGCGAAGAAGGGAAGCCGTAGTACGGCGAGGAGAAACATTGTTGGCACATAAGGTCGTGGAGCACGGCGCCATACCCACACGCAACACCACGCCGCGAGTGAGTCCTAGCCGCTCCGACAGCTCATTGAGCAACGCAATCGGACCCGACGCGTCGATGACCGGCAGGGCGCGAATCTGGTGGTGCACTCGCCGCACATGAAGTAGCGCGCCAAGTACGAGCAACAGGGCGACAAGCCACCACGTAATAAGCAGATAGTCCG
>SMWK01000156.1 GCA_004356895.1 Gammaproteobacteria bacterium | reverse complement strand
CCATGAACCGGTCGATGCCCATCCCGATTTTAAAGGGTCGACCGGAAATGGAAGTTTTGCTGACGTTCTTGCACAGACGGATGCCTATGTGGGTGAGGTCCTCGACACGATCGATGCGCTAGGGCTCAAAGACACCACGATCTTTATCTTTACATCGGACAATGGTCGCGAAGGCATAAAGAGATCGTTTGGATTCACCGGGCCCTGGCGAGGAACCATGTTTTCTCCCTACGAAGGCTCCTTACGTGGTCCTTTTCTAATTCGCTATCCTGGGATAATCCCTGCAAAGCAAACCTCAAACGATATGGTCCACCTGGTCGATCTGTTTCCGACATTGGCGAATTTCGTCGGCGGCGACATCCCGCAGGATCGAATATTGGATGGAGTTGACCAATCTGATTTCTTCATGGGCAAGTCGGAGAAATCTGCTCGAGAATCCATCGTCATATACATCGGCAACGAACTCTTCGGTGTGAAGTGGCGTAACTGGAAGATGCTTATCAAGGAGATTGATGAAGACAACTATGCGATCCAAACTATGGCCTATCCATCAATCTATAATCTGCTCATAGACCCGAAAGAAGAGGTACCCGAGGCGTTCTATCTCGATGACACCTGGGTAGACGCTCCTCTGTGGCAGGTAATAGAGGATCACCTGGCATCAATTGAAAAAGAACCTGGAACTCCGGATCCCTAGGTACCCAAAAATAAACTGTGCATCCGTTCGGCTACGATTCGGCAGTAGGAGAAATAATTGACTGAAGGTCATAGCCTTCGTCGTTCTCTGACATTGACACCCGCAACTGCGGTTATTCTCGCCAATATTATTGGCACCGGCGTATTCGTCAAAACGCGTGTCATGACCTGCAATGTTGGCACCCCCGGCATGGTGCTGACGGTGTGGATAGTCGCAGGCCTTTTGACGATGGCGGGCGCGCTTGTTTATGCCGAGCTTGGCTCGATGATCCCTCGTTCGGGCGGCGAGGCACGCTTTCTTGCGGCCGCATTCGGGCAACGCTGGTCATTCCTCTATGGCTGGACCAAGACCGTTGCGTTGGGTGCTTCCGCAGCGGCAACCTCGATCCTTTGCGTCGTTTTCATCAATGACCTCACCGGTGGACAGCTGCCATCGCTTGCGGTTCAGCTTTTGCCAGTATTGGTCATCGTATTTGCGACTGCGGCGAATCTGTTGTCGGTTCGATTCAGCGGCTGGGTGATCACCGCGTTGACAGTGGTCAAACTGTCGTTGGTTGTGGTCATCGCAGTGGGTGCATTCACGCTGGCCGCCGGTTCGGTCGATAACTTCTCGATGAACGGCGCAGCAGGTACCTGCGAAGGCGTGCCGGAGAGCGCCAAACTTGGATTGGGCGGTTTTGGCGCAGCCATGCTCGGCGCGCTTTGGGGTTACAACGGTTGGGCGGTCCTCGCGACCGTTGGCGCGGAAATCAAGGATCCTGGGCGTACCGTACCGAGGGCGTTGATTGGCGGCACGCTGCTCGTGATCGTGCTCTACCTGTTCATAAACACCGCCTATTTCTACGTGCTGACACCGCTCGAAGTTGCCAGTGTCCCTGAATCATCCTCGGTTGCGAGCGTGGCGGCATCGCGGTTCTTCGGCCCAGGCATCGCCGCGCTGATGGCCGTCGGCTTGGCGATCTCCGCGTACGGCACCACGCACACGACAATACTAGCCGGGCCACGTGTTCCGTACGCGCTAGCAAGGGACGGGCTGCTGCCATCCGGCATTGCCTATGTTTCCTCGGCAGGTGTTCCCGCCGTGGCCATCATAGGCGTGGGCACCTGGTCGATCGTAATGGCAGTTACCGGCACGTTTGATGTCCTCACCGACATTTACATATTCGTGCTTTGGGTGTTCTTCACGCTCAATGGTGTGGGGCTTTTTGTACTTCGACGTCGTCAACCTGAAACCGAACGACCTTACCGGGTGTGGGGTTACCCGTTCGTGCCCGCCCTGTTTTTGCTCACCGCCATATACTTGTTGATCAACACTCTTATCGTGACGCCGTACCGGGCATTGGCCGGACTGGCATTTATTGTTGTTGGCTTGCCGCTTTACACCTACTTTTCACGGCGCAAGAACTAGAACTGAACCCTGAACAGGGTTGCTGGCTTGACCGTGTCCGTGGGCAAGTCTATGAGCGATGTGTCACTGCGCATGCTCATCTCAGCTTCCACGTCATAGCCCCACTTAATTCGCGATGAATCCTCGGCAGCCGCCATAGATTTCCGCCACACGAACTCCTCGTTGAGTACTTCCAACCTGTCTAATTCCGCTGCCGCCCTGGTCCGATAAAGTTCTTCGTACCTCGCATCCATATCTATTTTGTTACCGGGCTTGTCTGCGTACACGACGATTTCCTCAATCGAATTCGTTGTCGTGCTGTCATCTGGCTCGGTTTCCTCGTCTGCCGACGACACGATGCCCGCATAAATCAGAATTGCCGCGGTGATGGCGGCCCTGGTGAAAAGACTGTTACGCGATACCAGCATTACTGGTCTTGTTCCGACGCCCAACCCATTGTCTCGAACCAGTAGCTACGAGTTGTCGGCATCCATTTATCACTCTGCTTCGCGGTTATCCAGGCATTGAGAAAGTTCATCAAGCTTTGCTCACCTTTCCGGATCGCGATTGCTTCACTGTGTGCAAGCAGCGGTTTGTCGACAGGTATGTCAATTTTGTCGCTGGCTCTAAATGCCAGGTAGCGGGCTGCCGGCATTCCAGCAAGGTAAACGTGTGCGCGACCCTCCAGGACCTCTGCCTCTGCGAGCGCCGGAGTTGCATATGCTTTGACGTCTGCACGATCGAAAAATATGTCGGCGACACTATAGGAGGCCGTTCCGGTGACTGCGGCAACGACGATTTCGCCATCATTAAGGTCCGCAAGCGTCTTAATATGTTCTGTCATTTCTATATTGGTTGCGATCCCGGTACCGGATGTTGCTGTAGGCCGGGTAAATTCCACGCGCAGCGCGCGAGCAGGCGTAATTGCCATGCCGCCAGCAATGATATCGATCTCGCCTTGCTGTAGCGCCGGGATAAGGTTGTCCCACTCGTAGAGTTTGAACTCCGGCGTCACTCCCATGTCCTTCGCCAGGCTGTTGGAAAGTTCAATTTCAAAACCAATGAGATCACCGGATGCTGTCTTAATCGTCCACGGCGCAAATTCCGCGACACCTACACGAATCGTGCCCCTTTCGAGTATCTCGTCGAGCACATCGGCACTGGCTGAACCGGCGAAGAAAGCTATCAGCAAAGGGATAATTAGTTTGAGTGTTCTTGTTCTGGCCATGTTCAGGTTCTCGGTAAATTCGGGCGTCGCCGCATTGGATTATGGTGTGATTGTCACGGAGACCTCTGGCTTTGTCCAGACAATGCCTTGGTCGGCATAGGTTACCTTCAATTTGCGTCTTTTCCTCATCGGTCTTGTGCCAAACTGCGACTGCGATATTTTCGATAGGTGAGCAATATGGATGACAATTTCCCGGGTCCAAAAACGCGCGCGGCGCTTGAACGCGGCATTCCGCTTTTCAAGAACGGCTTGAGATTCGATGCCGAAATGGAGCGAGCCGGGCAACGCGGATTTCGTCCGGTGCGGCAGATCGTGATCGATAAGGCGGAGGGCGACTTCGTCTGGGACCTGGACGGCAAGCGCTACATCGATTTCCAGAATGGCTGGGCGACAAACCCGCTCGGCAATTGCCATCCCGAGATTCTTGAAGCTGTAGAGGCGGCCAACCGGCGGTTTGGCTTCCATTATGACCACCCTCTGCGCTACGAGCTGGCCGAAATGCTCGCCAACATTATGCCGGGCCAAGCGCTGCCGCGAACAAATTACGAGGTATCCGGAACAGAGGCGGCCGAAGCCGCTGTCCATTTGGCGCTTACGCACACAAAGCGGCGCTACATCATCACGTTCAGTTCTGCATTCCACGGGATGGGCATCGGCACGAAAATCCTGAGCGGTATCAACGGCAGCTATAGCACCTATCTCGAGGGCTGGGGCGGCGGCGTGATCAAAGCGCCCTACCCGTACAGTGAGCGAATACCAGCCGGGATGAGCGAGGACCAGTACACCGAATATTGCCTTTGGTACCTCGATAACCACATTCCTGCCAGCATCGCGGCACGTGACAACATCGCAGGCATCCTCGTCGAGCCGGGTCTCGCTGAGGGCGGCAACTGGATTCCGTCAACGCGCTTTTTGAGTGGTATTCGCGACATCTGCGACAAAAACGACTGGTTAATGATCTCTGACGAAGTGCTGACGGGGCTGGGTCGTACGGGCCGTATGTGGGGCATCGATCACTACGACGTCATACCCGATATCCTCGTGTACGGAAAGAACCTGTCCGGCGGCATTGCGCCACTGTGCGGAATCTCCGCACGGGACGAAATCATGGGCGACAACACTAAATTCGCATCCGGCTCGACATTTGCCGGAATGCCCGCGGGGTGCGCGGCAGCGATCAGGACACTGCAGATTTTCGAACGGGACAATATCGTTGCGCATGCGAATCGGCTCGGCAATATTGCAGCCGGAATCATGCGCGAATGGGAAACGTGCAGTATCGTGCGCCAGGCACGTGGCAACGGCTTGCTGCTCGGTGTGAGTTTCGGCAAGCCCGAGTCCGCAGGCATTGATGAAAAAGACTGGTGGACGGCGCGGGCTGTTCGCGGAAAGATGCTCGAGAACGGCGTATGGGCACTTTCCGATCGCGAAGACACAATTCGAATGTATCCCGCACTCAATATGGATGAATCTGTGCTTCGCGAAGGACTGCAAATTATGCAAGACGCTATCCAGCACGTAGAGAAACACGGGCACACCGAAGGCGATGCGGCGGCATACCCAAGCGGCGTTTCGGGGTTTTAGCTAGCTACGTCGCGGAATTCCATATCATGACGATTGCGACTGATGCGCCAGTAACGCTTGTTGGTCGACTACGGCACCTTGGGCCAGGCATTATTGTCGCCGGCAGTATTGTTGGTTCCGGTGAGTTGATTCTCACGTCCTCGCTCGGTGCGGTCGTAGGCTTCGGTCTTTTTTGGTTCCTATTACTCTCGTGCTGGTCAAAGACGATTGTACAAAGCGAATTGGCACGCCTGTGCATTCTTAACAAGTCCACGTTTCTCAAGGTGTTCAATCGTCTGCCCGGAAAATTACCGGGACGACAAAAGCAGGTTTCATGGTTGGTTTGGTATTTTTTTCTGAATACCTTCATCACCCTTCTCGCAGCGGGTGGAATCCTGGGTGGCGCTACTGAGGCTATCAAACTGATTTTTCCGGAATGGTCGTATCCGGCCATTGCGCTCACTTTGACCATCCTGGCTGCATTGATATTGGGCAGTGGCTCATACAAAGTGCTGGAAAAATTACTCCTGTTGATGGTGAGCTCTTTTACGGCGATATCCATTTATTGTGCCATTGCTCTGCAATTCAGTGATGCTGCGGTGCCCCTGTCGCAGATTCTGGCCGCACAGTCGTTTGATTTCCCCATAGAACACCTTGCTCTGATCATCGCGGTTTTCAGTTTTACTGGTGTCAATATCGGTGAATCCATTTATTACAGCTATTTTTGCCTGGACAAGGGCTATGCCGATCACATCGGTGAGACAGAAACAGGACAGGGCATAGCGAGGGCAAAATCCTGGCTGCGTGTTATGCATACCGATGTCTGGTTAACATTGGTTTTGCTGACTTTGGTAACCATTCCTTTTTATATTCTT
>SMWK01000015.1 GCA_004356895.1 Gammaproteobacteria bacterium | reverse complement strand
TCTTCTTGTTTCTATCTGATTTTCGCATAATGAAAATTGTGCACAAATCAGAGGGTCATTCGTAAGGTGGTTTTTGTAAATGCCGATAGGTGGTCAGAAAAAGCCAGTGAACGGTCAGAATTGAGGCTCACAACAACATAGCCGCTCTCTCACGGCAGTCACTCCAACCATGGGGCAGTATTCAGATTGGGACAGTTGCGAGTAGCTACGCTCTAGCATAGACGACAGCAGCGCAAGCCTTCATAGTTTGAAAGTGTCTCTCGGAGACTCTCAAATGCGGAAAATCAAACGCGAATCTCTGACTAATGACGTTCAAAAGCTTAGTTCTTGCGCAAGAACCAAGCTTTTTATGTCTTGTATTTCAGTAAGTTAAGATAGGGATACTCGTGTACACACAAGGTTTGGATGCGCTTGGAGACGAAAGTCTGCATCTGCCTGAGGAGCAGCTCGCCGAGCTCGAAGCCCGCTTCCAGGCCAAAATTGATGCGGATGAGAAGATCGAACCGAAAGACTGGATGCCCGCAGCCTATCGGATGACGCTCATACGCCAGATCTCGCAGCATGCTCATTCAGAAATCGTCGGCATGCTGCCGGAAGGCAACTGGATCAGCCGTGCACCGTCACTCAAACGTAAGTGTGTGCTTATCGCCAAGGTGCAGGACGAAGGTGGGCACGGTGCTTATCTGTACAGTGCCGCGGAAACACTCGGCATCTCCCGCGAGCAGATGGTCGAGCAGTTACTTACGGGCAAGGCTAAATATTCCAGCATATTCAACTACCCCACACCTTCCTGGGCGGATATAGGCGCGATCGGCTGGTTGGTTGATGGTGCGGCAATCATGAATCAGATACCGCTTTGTCGCTGTTCGTACGGCCCGTATGCCCGGGCGATGGTGCGGATCTGCAAGGAAGAAAGTTTTCACCAACGGCAAGGCTTTGAGATCATGATGCGGTTGTGTGAAGGCAGCACGGATCAGCAGCGTATGGCACAGGAAGCGCTGGATCGTTGGTGGTGGCCATCGCTCATGATGTTCGGCCCTGATGATGCGAACTCCAAACACACCGGACAATCCATGCGGTGGAAGATCAAACGCTTTACCAACGATGAGTTGCGCCAGAAATTCGTCGACGTGACGGTACCGCAAGCGGAGTTTCTTGGGCTCAACATACCTGACGATGCACTTGTGTGGAATGAAGAAACGGAACACTACCACTTCGGGCCAATTGACTGGGACGAATTTCAGCGTGTGCTCGCCGGGCACGGTCCGTGTAACCAGGAGCGTATTCGCGCACGAATTGAAGCGCACGAAAGCGGTGCCTGGGTGCGGGAGGCGGCACTGGCAAACGCCGCCAAGCAGAGCAAGAACTTATGAGCGATGAACGGCAGCACTGGCCACTGTTCGAGGTTTTCATTCGGGCGCGTGCGGGCCTCGAACACAAACACGTGGGCAGCCTGCATGCGGTTGATGCAAAGATGGCGCTCGAACATGCACGAGACGTTTATACCCGGAGAATGGAGGGGGTGAGCCTCTGGGTGGTTCGCTCGGCGGATATCACCGCATCGGATCCCGATGATGCAGATGCGTTCTTCGAGCCGGCCAAAGACAAGATCTATCGACACCCGACCTTTTACGAGATTCCGGACGAGGTGAAGAACATATGAGCCGTGCCTCGGTCGTGCCGGTGTCTGTGGAATTCGGTCAATCCGAGCGCTTCCGCTATATACTGCGATTAGCCGACACGAGCCTGATTCTCGGCCAGCGGCTCGGCGAATGGGTGGGCCATGCACCGGCGCTCGAGGAAGATCTCGGTGTCGCGAATATCTCGCTGGATCTCATCGGGCAGGCGCGCATGCTGTTGAGTTATGCGGGGGAGATTGAAGCGGCCGGGCGCGATGAGGACCAGTTGGCATATCTCCGTGATCAAAATGACTTCTGCAATCTTGCTCTCGTAGAGCAACCCAATGGAGATTTTGGCTGCACCATCGTTCGCCAGGTTTTGATCGACGCCTGGCAACTGGAGCTTCTTTCCTGGTTTGATGCATCTACGGATCGACGGCTACGGGAAATCGCCGCGAAAGCAGTCAAGGAAACCCGCTATCACCTGCGCTACAGCAGCGGCTGGTTGGTTCGTCTGGGGGATGGTACTGAAGAGAGCCATACCCGGGTGCAGGCGTCTTTGAACGATCTGTGGAAATTCACCACCGAGCTGTTTACCCCTGACGAAATCGACACGCTGGCTGAAAATGCTGGGGTTGCACCCAACTTAAACGAACTCCGCGGTAGTTGGTTGCACCGAATCGACGAAATACTCAACGAGGCAACGCTCACCCGACCCGATGATGTGCCGTATGTCTGGTTTGGCAAGTGTGGCGAACATACCGAGCACCTCGGACATATATTGAGTGACATGCAGTACCTGCAGCGCACCTATCCGGGCGTCACATGGTAACGATGGTTGATCGCGTCCGTTTACTCGACGAAGAGACGCGCGATCAGCGTATCTGGCGGATCCTTTGCGCCGTAGCGGATCCTGAAATTCCCGTTTTGAGCATCGTGGATCTCGGCATCGTGCGCCATGTGCGCTGGTTGGCTGACGATAAACCCGAGATCGGCCTTACCCCAACCTATTCGGGTTGTCCTGCAACAGATGTTATTCGTGACTCCGTACGTCACGCCCTGAGCGCTAGCGGTTATCCGCAGGCGCACCTAGTCGAAGTGTTGTCGCCACCCTGGAGCAGCACCTGGATAAGTGAAGCGGGTAGGGCGAAACTCAAGGAGTACGGCATTGCGCCACCGAATTGCGCAACCGAAGCTGCGGATAAGCCTGTGTGCCCTCATTGCGAAGGAAGCGCAAATGAGGCCGTAGAACTCATCAGCGAATTTGGATCCACTCCGTGCAAAGCGCTTTATCGGTGCCTCGTTTGCCTCGAACCGTTCGACTACTTCAAGCCTTTCTGACATGTTGAAGTTCCACCCGTTGGAAATCAGCAGCTTGAGACCTGCGGGTGAAGGCGCGGTTGCGTTGAGCTTCGCGCTGCCGGATGAGCTGCGCGATGATTTCGTTTCGCTTCCGGGTCAACATATTGTTCTGCGTGCGGAAATTGAGGAAGCGGAGGTGCGCCGCACATACTCGCTGGTAAGCCCGGGGGGTTCGCACAGGCTCGAGATCGGCGTGCGGGTGCACGAACACGGCACGATGTCGCGTTACATTGCCGAGTCTCTTCAAGTTGGCGACTACGTGGATGTCTTGCCGCCGAACGGTAGTTTTCGTACCCCGTTGGAAGAGCATGCAATACGTCAGTATGTGGCGTTTGCATCCGGCTGTGGAATTACGCCCGTTCTATCACTTGTTAAGAGTGTCCTTGCGGAAGAACCGGGCTCTCATTTTATCGTGTTTTTTGGCAACCAGACTGCGGCGCGTGCGATGTTTCTCGAGGAACTGCTGGACCTTAAGAATAGATACCTGGAAAGACTGGCAGTGCACTTCGTCATGAGTCGTGAGCCTCAGGACGGCGAACTTTTCAACGGTCATATCGACGCTGCCAAGTTGGACGCTTTTGCGGATAACCTCTTTTCTGCGAAGATGACCCACGCGTTTTTTCTGTGCGGTCCGGGTACGATGATGGAGGAGGTGACCTCTGGGCTGACCGTTTTGGGTGTGCAAAGTAAACGGATCCATGTGGAGCACTTCAGTGTAGACACGGTTGCCCATAGTGAGCGCCCTGTACCAGCTACGCGCGTGTCGGCAGGCAGCGCGGAGGTTACCGTGATCATGGATGGACGGCGCAGAACTTTTACGATGGCACAGGGAGACGAAACGCTGCTGGAAGCTGCAGGCACATCGGGCATCGAGCTTCCATACTCCTGTTGCGCTGGCGTGTGCTCTACGTGCCGTACCAAGGTAATTGCAGGCGAGGTGGTCATGGAAGAAAACTATGCACTTGAAACTTCGGAAGTAGCCGAAGGTTACGTACTCGCTTGCCAGTCACGCCCGGTTACCAGCAAGCTAATCCTCGACTACGACGCCGGCTAACCATACACAGCAGAGACTTGTTAGAGATTGAACACAAGAACCTGAGGAGAATATATGTCTGCAGTCAGATCCCTTAGCTTCGTAGGATTAGGAGTAATGGGTTATCCCATGGCCAGTCATCTGGTGAATGCCGGACACTCGGTGCGGGTATTCAATCGCACTGCGAGCAAAGCTACTTCCTGGCTCGCTGAAAACGCCGGTACGTCGGCATCAACGCCCCGTGAAGCCGCCGAAGGTTCCGAGATCGTATTCATGTGCGTCGGTAATGACGCGGATGTGAGCTCCGTCGTTTATGGGGACGATGGCATCCTCGCCGGATTGGAGAGCGGTGCCGTTTTAGTGGACCACACGACGGTCAGTGCTGTGCTTGCCGAAGAGTTGGCGGCGGCTACCCTGAAGCAGGGGTGTGTTTTTCTGGATGCACCCGTTTCCGGTGGCCAGGCTGGTGCGGAAAATGGTCAGCTAACCATCATGGTCGGGGGCGAGGTAGAGGTTTTTGATCAGGTGGAACCGGTGATCGCGTGTTACGCCAAAGCGGTGCGTCTCATGGGTGCGGCAGGGTCCGGCCAGCTCACGAAGATGGTTAATCAGATCTGTATCGCTGGGGTTCTGCAAGGTCTGGCGGAGGCGTTGCACTTCGCAGAACAAGCTGGTTTGGATGTCGGTGCGGTGGTAGAGGTAATATCGAAGGGCGCTGCCCAATCCTGGCAGATGGAGAATCGCTCGGAGACGATGGCCAAGGGCGAGTTTGAGTTCGGATTTGCAGTGAATTGGATGCGCAAAGACCTGGACATCACGCTGCGTGCGGCCCGTTCCGTCGATGCTCGACTCCCGATGACTGCCTTAGTGGATCAGTTCTATGCAGACGTACAGAGTTATGGTGGTGGGCGCTGGGACACATCAAGCCTGATTGAGCGCCTACGCCGATAACAATCGCTGTTGCAATTCAGAACTGGTTTTGAATGCCAGACATGGGTTAGGACAGTTCGTCGAGGTACTTCTCGGCATCCAGGGCGGCCATGCAACCGAAACCTGCGGACGTGATTGCCTGCCGATAGATATGGTCGCCTACGTCACCGGCCGCAAAAACTCCTGGAACGCTCGTGGCGGTGGCGTTGCCCTCCGTACCACTGATTGTTTTTATGTAGCCGTCCACCATCTCGAGCTGACCATCGAAGATTTCTGTATTTGGGTTATGGCCGATCGCGATAAAAACTCCGGGTAAGGTGAGTTCCCTGCTGGAACCATCCTTGCCGTCGAGACGCACCCCCGTGGTACCGGTTTCGTCTCCCAGCACTTCAGCGAGTGTGTGATTCCAGATTGGTTCGATGTTGTCCCGGGCGAACAACCGGTCCTGGAGAATTTTCTCCGCTCGCAATGTATCGCGCCTGTGTACGAGGTATACCCTGTTGCAGATGTTGGAAAGGTATAACGCTTCCTCCACGGCGGTATTTCCACCACCCACGACAACCACTTCCTGATTTTTAAAGAAGAACCCATCGCATGTGGCGCAGGCGCTGACGCCGCGCCCCTTGAACGTTTCTTCGGACGGTAACCCCAGGTACCTGGCGGATGCACCCGTGGCGATCACCAAGGCATCGCACGTATAGGTCGCTGAATCTCCTTCGAGACGAATAGGTTTGGCTGAGAGATCCGCCGAATGCACGTGATCGTTCAAAATCTCGGCTTCGAAGCGCTCGATGTGTTCCGACATCTGCATCATCAGTTCGGGTCCTTGCAACGCCGCATGCCCGCCAGGCCAGTTTTCGACCTCGGTGGTGGTGGTGAGCTGCCCACCGACCTCGACACCAGTGATGAGAACGGGTTTGAGGTTGGCGCGAGCCGCGTAGAGGACCGCCGTATAGCCTGCGGGACCGGAACCGAGCACGATTAGACGATGATGTATGACGGTCACAATAGTCCTTTCCGGAAGATGCCCGATATTCTATACGGGCTCGCGCAGAATTGAATGTGTTACAACGAGGTGACCAACAAAGGGTGAATTCGTTGTGGATATGAGTGACAGCGATTTTAGTGTTACGTTCCCAATGGGTGCGGGTGATGTAGTATCCACACTTGGTATCCGACGGAGGAGTCCAGCGAGGATCATGCTCCAAACGGGTATTTGGTTCACATGTGGGGGATCGCACCATGCGAAACGTTATCTCGTTATCTATTGCCGTCTTAGTTACCTTGCTCATTGATGTACAGCCTGCCTATGCCGACACTTCCGCCGTCAGCACGATGGCAACTATCATGATCAGCCTGAAACATTTTCCCGGCGATGCGGATAAAACAGCACTCACCGCTATTCTGGAAAGCGGCGACAGCAGTGATGCAGAAAAAAGCATCGCCATGGCAATTGCCAAGATACAACATAAGGTGACGGCCGCTGATAAGGAGAAGTTGAGCACCATTGCGGCCGACGAACACGCATCGGGTTCGCTCCGTGAACTGGCAGCCATAGTTGGTGGTACGAATCACATGCCGAGTGCCGCGGACATCGAAAAATTACAAGGGATTGCTGCAGGCGACTAACGCAGTGCTTGCGAAGCGCGTGCCGGAAGGGGCGCGCTACGTTTTTATCTACATAGTGAATTCATGAATAGACCGTAGGCATCTTGATGCTCGCACCAATGGTGTGGGCAGGATTTGACGAAAAGCGAATCTTTACTAGGCTTCTGCTGAGTTCCAACCGTAAAGATCAGATTTGAAGAAGCTGAATCCCAGTTCTTCGCAACCAGAGCGGCGTTCGTGTCGCGAACGCCGCAGGCTGAGTCCAATGGACCGCGTGAGGATGCGAACCGAGGATGATCGCCGCAAACGGCGCTGAATTATCCAGTTCCGTCAGGACATGCCGACGGATCGAGCACTCCGCTCTACGAATCGACCCACTCCCGCCAGAGTTCCGTTGCCTCAGGGTGGTTGGGGTAAAAGGCCAATACTTCCTCGAGCAGGTTGCGTGCCTCATAGTCCATTGCTATGGCACGGGCACGCTGGGCCAGGGCAATGAGTTGGTCCGCACATTTTGCCAACAACTGCCTGGCGTGAGTATTCTGAGGTTCTTCCCCGAGTGCCTGGCGAATCAACGCAACGGCATTGTTGCCACGCGGCGCAATAATGTCTCCGGAGTTCAGGAGTTGCTCTGCTTGGAGCAACGCTACTCGGGCGGTAGCGGAACTGGCGATCCGCGTGGGTTGATCAATAGGTGGCGTCGGTTGCGTGGGCTCAATTTTGTTCGCAGCAGCTTCGTCAACCAGTGCTGCTTGTTGTGCGCTCCCAACGTCGTCCTTCGAGGTGAAGCTCAGTTGCTCCTCGACTTTGGCTAGTCCAACCGGTGCCCGGACGTTTAACGGGTCGCTCAATAACACGGCTGCAAAAGAATCTGTCGCGATGTCCAAGACAGGGCCGTCTTCGGGATCTGCGTCAACCAGGATCCGATCCTGGGTGTCTAACGGGTTTGTATGTTGCTGTCTCTCCGGAATCTGGTTTGTAGGTACAGGCGCAACTCGGGTGGTCGCGGGTATGATCGGAGGTGATTTGGAGATTGGCTCTAAGCCGATCCAGATGGACATTGCGATCAATATCGCGACCCCCATAAGAGGGCCAAGCAGAAACCACTTGTAACGACTGAGGGGCACCGGTCGGTCATTTTCCAGGGTCCGATCAACCCGTCCCGAGGTGGTTGCTCGAATCGGCTCTGTTCCTCCAGGCCATTCGTTGCCATCAACCGCTGCCGGTTGCGGAAGTAGTTCCGGGGTCTCGATCAGCTCGTTTGATCTTTGTTGCTCGCTAAATAGTGGATCCTGGAGATAGTCC